>NZ_SLUN01000016.1 GCF_004340685.1 Hydrogenispora ethanolica
ACAGCGCTACTTTGCTGAGTTTTGCTATCGTTTTAACCGTAGGTTTTGTGAAGAACGGATCTTTGATAAATTGCTCAGAGCTTGCGTTTCTCATGACCCGATTACCTATGCGGATCTAACTTTATAATCATCGGCTAACTTCTTAGCCGTGTCTCTTATCAGGGCGTATTTTTCCGGCTGCCCGGGTTTCGGTGGGTGATAAGTAAAAGCGTTTTCGATTTGCTGGTTAATCGTCATCACCTCCTTTCATGCAATCTCCCCTCCAAAGTCCTCTGCCGCGCTTGACCGAGGATTATAAGCAGCTCTTTTGTCGCTTTCCGGGGCGAGTGTCGGCTTGCCGGGTTTCCACGCCACATACCCGGAATTCTCCAATAATCGAACGTACTCACTCCTACCTAGCATTTTTTCTATTGCTGGAACAGTCAAAGGCTTGCGTTCGTACAGCATGACCTCTTGGACGCCGCTGTTGATAAGATATCTAAATGCGTCATCTTGATTTGTGTATTCACGGGACGTCCGACCCTCGACTATTTTCCAGCCCGGTATCTCCCGGCCAGCCAAGCACTCGGATAAGGCGTACTCTTCAAGACTGGACACCCAATTGGCGAGGTCCTTTGCCCGGTTAAGGATCGCGCCCACTTCCTCGTTGGATAGCGTCGGGGGGAGGGCTTTGCCGAAGTCTTCGAGCGCGGTGTAAGTGTTTGTCCTAGCTCGGCAAATCGCTTTGGCTCGACAAAATCTGCAATGCTCTCCGGGGCAAAATTCTCCTTCGCCTTTATAAGCCATTTGTGCAATTGGTTTAATGCTTTCGCCCCAGGCCAGCAATTCTTCAACGCTCATTTCAAATTCAGAGATGGAATCAAGCCGGGGCTGAATAATCGCTAATTTGACTTTTTTAATGTCATAAAATAGCGAAAATTCTAATAAAACTCCAAGCGCATACAGCATCATTTGTGGATTGCGTTCAGCCGATACCGGCACGCCCTTTCCATACTTAAGATCGCTGATGCAAAGTGTGTCGCCGCCTACTGCGACAAAATCGCCAGTTCCAAATCCATCGGGCACATACGCGCTAAAATCGATTTTTTTCTCAATCGCAACGTATGGTGGCGAGGAAAAGCTATGTACGACCTTTTGAATGTAATCGACATAGGTGTCAGTATGTCGTAGCATTTCTTCTTGGAAAAGGGGGTCCGTTTTTATTTTACCCAGGCGATTGTTGAATGTCTTAAGCCCCATCGGCTCAGTGAGATATTTTTTTAACTTCAGCTCACCGATTTGATGTGCCAAACTGCCTTCTTCGGCGTACTTACTAGTTTCCTCGGGTTCTAATTCTTCTAACCGGGCAGACGGCGGGCAATTTAGCCATTTATGGCTACCGCTGGCAGATAATACCGCGTGCGCTGGTTTCGACTTTTTAGCCATGCGTTTTCACCCGTTTCCTTTTAATTTGCTTTAGCTGGTTCTCTAATTCCGTTAACTCAATCAGCAGTTGGTTCCCGATATAGGCGTTTAAAGGAATTGAGAAGGTTTTATACAAGCCAACAAACTCACCATTGCGGTCGAAGCAGTTAGATCGTAAGGCTTCTTTTAGTTGGGCGACATAGATCATTAAATCTTAGCTCCTAATTCACGCAATTTCACGGCGAACGCACCAAAGTGTTCTTTCGGGAGCTCGGTTAGCATCCCAACGCCAAATGAGTTCATCAGCGCCAAGATCTGGTCCCGTTTCCCGGCCCCGGCAAGTAACGACGCAGCTTTTGCCAAGTCTTCAATTGTATATCCAGGCGTGGTGGTTGGTAAGGTTTCTACCGGCGCTGTAAACGGCTGATTCGTCCACGGTGCAGAACCGGTATTAACCGCGGGACCGGGATTCGTTACAGCCCCAGGAACGGGATTCATAAAAACAGGAGTAGGATTAACGGGTTCCTGGGCAGCCGTTACTGCTGTTTCGGTTGATGCCTTTAACGCTTGAACCAATTTTTCCAAGGCCGCGATATCCTGGGAGGTATTGACTTTAATTGTGATTTCCATTTTCTCGAATCTCCTTTTCAACGATTTCTTTTACTTTGAGTGAGCATCCATAACGTAAAACTTGTGGAAGCGTACAATCGTTCCTAAATGGGCAAGTATCGCATGATTTTGGCACGTTATTAACCTTCTTTTTCGTCGATGGTATCTTTTGCTTGCTTCAGGCGGTGGAATACCCCTGACCGGCTTCGACCGATCTTTTTGCATATCTCAGGTACCTTCATCCCTCCCAGCTTACATGACATAATTTTCTTTTGCGTTTTATCCAATTTCGCCATCCCGGCTTTTATCGTGATACCGGAAAGCACTTGATTTTCGATATCAGTGTTACTCGGCAGCATCTCGATAAAAGTGACCGGATCGGCTATCGAATCATCCGCGGGGCTTTCCACATCGAGCGATTCGCATTGGTCTCGGTATTTCCGTTTCAAGTATTTTGACACACGGGTCCGAATGCAAGGAACGGCAAAAGTTGAGAACGCGACTCCGTTTTCCAGTTTAAATCTTGCCGCTGCGTTGCATAACCCTATACAGCCTTCTTGGAATGCGTCTTCGTCGGAAACCAGGCCGGGGTAATACCGATGCATTACGTGCCAAACTAACCGGATGTTGTCTTCTACGCGTTTACGTTGTTCACTGGTTAATGACCAATTTTTGTACATACCCTCCTGTCACCCTTTCAATTGCCCCAATGGCCGCATTTAGGTCATGCACTACGTTTTTCACTTTACCGATGCGGCATTTAAGATGAATGGCATGGCTCATTTCTTTTCTCCTTCCTTGTTTATTTGAGACTCTTCGCAAAGAGGGTAAGCATCGCAGCTAACCGTTGACATCCGTCAAAAGACGGGCAGCCTTCGCAGTTTTCGTGGGTTTCGCGGTATTTGGAGCATTCTTCGGTGCCGAACAGTACCTTGTAACCGTCCTCTTCTACCGATTCAGTAAAATGTTTCAAAACGCTTTGACTATCCATTTTTTTCACTCTCCTTTTCTTTTTTCAGCCAAGCAATCACCGCGTCCCGGTGGACCCGCCATCGAGTGCCGATTTTTTGGGCCGGTATTTGTTTCGACTCCAGCAAATGTTTCGTTTTAGCCCGCCCGAGTTTTAAATACTTTTGAGTGTCGGACAGCGTTAGCACCTCTTTCATTTGTGGCACTAAGATTCACCTCGCTTTCTTCCTTCAATTTGGTTTTAACTCTTTTGAGTAGCCGCGAGATTTGGGCTTGAGATACGCCGAGTTTTGCGGCGGTTTCGCATTGCGTTAAGCCCGCCATACGGCAAATCGCGGTTTTTCTCACGTTAAACGGGAGATTGTGTAACACCTTTTCCAGATTGCAATTCGCGAGGGCTTCATTTTCAGTATCCAAAACAGCAGGTAACTGATAATACCCGGATTCCAGGTCATCGGTACTCTCTGTCTCAAATCGCCAAACATGCCGATGGGACTCCCGGAAATAATGCCGAATTTCGCTTATAATACAAACAGCGGCATAAGTTGAAAACGCTACGCCTCGTTCCGGATCAAACTTTGCCGCGGCCCGGCATAACCCGAGGCAACCAATTTGGAAAACGTCCTCGTTTGTGCAATGTTTGGGAAAATATTTTTTGAGAACGTACCAGACTAAGGGCATATTATCTTCGACCGTTTTTTGCTGCCCAGCCGTTAACAAGATTTATCACCTCCTAAAGTTAAAATTTTTGCGATTTTCCTTTACAAAAACTAGCATATGTGCTATTATAAGGGTGCAAAAAAACTCTCGACGATTATCATCCTCCTCAATTTTACTTCCCGGTGCTGCCGGGGGGCGGTTTTCCTTTTGACATTTTAAAGTATACGCTCGTATATGCTAATTGTCAATATCGTTTTAGCAAAAAAGCTAATATTTTTAGAAAGGGTGTGTTTAGCTTGGAATTAACCGATAGGATTCAACGGTTATGCGAGAAAAAAGATACTACTTTTGCGGAGACGGAGCGTAAACTAGGTTTCGGTAATGGCGCTATCCGGCGTTGGGATGATTACGTTCCGACAGTGAGCAAGGTCCAAAAAGTCGCCGACTATTTTGGTGTGTCAGTTGATTATCTGCTAAAAGGCTATGACGCCGCGCTTTTCGGGGGCCTTGTAAACATCGTCCGTAATGGCAAGCCGTTTGAGGCGTTTGCGGAAGAAACTGAAATCGATGTCAATGAGTTATTTGATATTTGCAAAGGCTTAAATTTAAAACAGCCCTCTTTGGCGACGGTAAAGAAAATTGCTGCCTACAATCCGTATGATTTTATCATCAGCCCTAAGATGCTTTTCCAGGCCGCCGGATATTTGGACGAGGCTGAGTATGCCGCAGACGTAATCATGAGTATGGATCGCGATTTGGTGACAACGAAGGAGGAACGAGAATTGGTATTCCGGTATCGTAGTCTGCCACAGATGTCCAAACAGACTGTTTTAAACTTGATAAACAGTCTTGAGGTAATAAATAAAACGCAGGCAGAGCAATCCGCGGAAAAGGAGGTTGGTTAAATTGGCTGGTGATGGTGCTTTATACCGGAGAAAGGCGAACAGTAAATTTTATTTTATCTACAACACGGGAAAAAAGAACGAAAGAGGTAAGCATATTCAAAAATGGATTGACCTTGGCACCACGGATGTAGAGGAAGCAAAAAACCGAATCAAATTAATCAGAGCAGAAAAGGAGGTCGATTAAATTGGCTGGTGACGGTACTTTTTATCAACGGCCAAGTACCGGTAAATGTTATTTCATTTATAATACCGGTGAAAAGGATGCAAAGGGTCGATATGTCCAAAAATGGGTTGATCTTGACACCACGGATGTAGAGGAAGCAAAAAACCGAATCAAATTAATCAGAGCGGAATTAGTACAAAAAGGTCATTATAATCCGCCTTCGAAAGATACTTTCGGCGGGTGGCTTGATTTCTGGTTAAACGAAATAAAGCGTCCCAATTCGAAAAAAGGTGAGCCTCTTAAGCCCACAACCTATGACGATTATGAATATATTATTCGCTTTCACATTAAACCGAAACTCGGTCAGTACCAATTACGGCGGATTACCCCTGAATTGCTCCAATCGTTTTATAATCAAAAACGAAAAGAGAAAAAATTAGGTTTTAAAAAGGATGAAAAAGGTAATCGACTACCGAGTGAAAAGCCCCTATCAGCTCGAACAATTCAAAAAATTCAAATGGTGGTGCGAGCATCGCTAAATAAAGCGGTCGCCATGAAAAAAATACCCGAGAGCCCCGATTTATACGTCGATAGAGTCTCTTATCACCGACCAAACGTGAAGTTTTTAGTGACGGAACAAGTTGCCGATTTTCTGGAAAAAATTCGAGACGATCAATGGTATCCGGTTTACGTGACCGCTTTTGGGACCGGGGCGCGCCTCGGAGAAATTGCAGCTCTCAGGTGGAACGATATTGACTTTAGACGCTCCCAAATAAAAATCGATGAATCCGTTACCACTGTCAAAACTCATGCCGAAGACGGCCCAAAGCAAAGACTGAATTGGGGTACAACGAAAACTACCGCAAGCGAAAGAATAGTTCCAGCCCCCGACGATGTTATTGATGTTTTAAAACAGTGGAGAACCCAGCAAAAGGAATGGTACTTGGCGCGAGGTAAAAACAAGATTGACTCAGAGGATTTTATCTTTTTATGGGAGGATGGTCATTTAGCTCGGCCTGAATATCTATCAAAGCACTTTCATAAATTAACGGAAAAACATGGCTATACGGGAATTACTTTTCACAAACAGCGGCATAGTTTTGCGACGATGCTTTTAGAAAACGGCGAAGAAATAAAAACGATTCAAGAATTATTAGGACATGATTCATCTGAAATTACAACAGATACATACACTCACGTAGCCGAGGAGCTTAAACAACGGGCTCGGAGCCGATTAACTGGTTTTACCAAAAGAAAAATAAACCAAGCTCAGTAGCGACGCGGCTTTGCCGGTTTTCTTTGACAGATTCTTTGATGGAGGTGTTTTTTGAGCCTTGGTAATCGATAAAAAGGTTGGCGGCCCCGAGATGAGTCGAACATCCGACACACGGTTTAGGAAACCGCTGCTCTATCCTCTGAGCTACGGGGCCATCGATTTTTTAAGCAATAATATTATATCAGAGAACCCTGGCCTTTACAACTTCAAAACCTTGGTAACCCGATTATTCCCCAAACCAGCCTTTCAACTGCTTCAACGCGACAAGGAATCATCCCCGGTCCATCATCATATGTTCTTCTAGGAACATCTTGGAACCCTCCCGCCATAAGATGATCGTAATCATCCATGTCTGGAGATAATCAGTCATGCCCAAGACCAACGCCTTGCCACGCTGGGTTTATTACGGAACCACCACCGAGTTCCAGCGCGGCTTCCAACGGATGAATCTTAAAAAAGTCCGCCAGTCCCGGGAATTCGGTTGCGGCTTTTATGCCGATGGGCAACGGGAGACCGCCTGCCAAAGAGCACGGCATAGCGCGGCCGACAGTCTCCAGCCGCCTCTGCTGGTTACCTTCCGGGTCGACACGCAACGGCTCCAACAATTGAAGGGCCTGTTTTTTCCCTTTCCGGACGCTTCCTGGCAGAATTTTATACTCAAAAACTTACTGCCAGCGAACGCGGGCCGGCCCGAGTATGAATTCGTCTACGGCCCGGCGGCTCATGCCAGCGTGCTTCAGTGCATCACCGAGATTAAAAACGGCCGGCAGAGTTACGCCGATTTACAGCGCGCCTGTCAAGAAGCGGAGCATGCTCCGGTCGGTTATCAATTATGCTGTCTCACCGACCAGGCTCTCGGAGCGTTAATCCTCAAAGGCTCACTGGTTTTGGCTTAATTTCAGTCCGGCCAACCATTCCAGTCCTTCCCGCTCGGACAATTCTTCATCGATCCGGACCGCTACGACGTCAAGATATTGCATGAACCGCTTGAAGCATTCAGCCAGATCCTTCTTCACCTGCTCCAGGTCGGTCACTTCAGGTTCCCACCACCAATTCTTCATCACCAGCAGTCGCTCGGACTTATCCCGCACCGGTTCGCAACGGGCCACAAAGCGTTCGCCGTGCAGCACGGGCAAGACATAATAGCCGTATAGGCGTTCTGCAACGGGTTTATAGACCTCCCACCGGTAATCGAATTCAAATAGCTCCTTCAGCAAGCGGCGCTCCCAGAGCAGGTTATCCAGAGGGGCCAAAATCGCCCCTTGCCCCGGCGAGTCGAGACGAAAGGTTCCTTCCAGCCGCTGCCAATCCTCGGTCCGGATAAAACATGGGGTTGCGATTCCAGCCACCGCTACTTCCAATAGTTGTTTTTTGCGGAGCAACCGGCTGATGGCGGCGTTCCGCTCCGCCGCCTGGGTACCCGGAATGCCGAGCCAGGCATCGCCCGACTTATTCCAGACCAGGCCAATGCCGCCGATCCGCCGCAACAGATGCCAGTCCCGGTACTGTTCGCTCGTACGGTTGGGGTCCGCGGCGGCCAATAATTCCCCCGGCAGATGGCGGGAAGCAAAATCATATACCTTCCGGGTATGAACCTTATGGTGAATGATTAATTCACCCCAAAAATACATGCTTTCCAAAGCGGCCCGGGACAAACGGGTCGGCGCCCAAGGCCAATCCACGCTCTCATTGTAATCCAGATCCAAAGAGGATAACGGACCCCGCTCCGTAATCGCCCGGCGGACCAAGGGCAATACCTCAACCAGCTCCGGGCAACGCTTCAGACATTTTTCCCGGTCCGCCTCCCGCTGTCTTCGAAAGAACGGCCAGTCCGTCACGGAATAAATCGACATCATCTTATCCCAACCGTCCAAGAGTTTCCGCTCCTGGTAGAGCAGCTCCCCCAACATCTCCGGTCGGAAATCGGCTAACCGGGCCTGGAGCACCAGCTCCGGATTGCGTCCTACCATATCCAAAGGGTCAAATTGGATACATCCCACCCGCCGAATGTACTCCAGAATCCCATTCTTGCCAGCCAACCGGGCCGGCGGCCAAAGCCCCTGGTGGGCCAGGATAAACCGGCGCGCTTCTTCCTTCGTCCACTGCAGCTTGTTCATTGCCCTGGTTACCTTTCTTGCCCAAGCGCTTGAATATTAACTCCCCGCAAAGGAAAGAATCAGCGCTGTCTCCAAAGCATGGGTTTATTTTAACACGAACAAATGTTTGGTTCAAGCTTTTCTGTACCTTTTCAGGAACTATCTTACAGAAAAGTGCCTACTTGAGATTCTTCCCCCAAAAAGTTATCTTATCTCTAAGGAAAATGAAAGGAGCAAAGACATGAATCCTACTTTGGAGAGCATTCTCAATCGCAAAAGCATCCGGAAATATACCAGCCAAGCAATAACCCCCGAAACCATTCGGGAACTCTTGACGGCGGCGATGAGCGCCCCCTCGGCCTGCAATCAGCAACCGTGGCATTTTGTCGTGATTACCGAGCGGAATATCTTAAATGAGCTGTCGACGATCCACTCCGGCCTGCAGATGCTGGCCGAAGCGCCCCTGGCCATATTGATTTGCGTCGAACCCAAGCTGGCCCAATTGGACTTTTTCTGGCAACACGACTGCGCCGCCGCTACCGAAAACATTCTCCTCGCGGCGACAGCCTCCGGTCTGGGAGGAGTATGGCTGGGCATTAATCCCAACGGCGACGAAGCCTCGCAACGGATCGCGAGCATCGTAAATCTTCCTCAGTCAATCGTACCTTTCGCCATGGTTTCCCTGGGATATCCCGCTGAAGTCAAGGCCGCGGGCGATCGGTACCGTCCCGAACGGGTTCATTCTCCCGGCCGCTGGTGAAAATGGTATCCAATTGAAGCATTTCGTGTCATAATAGAAGCAAAGAATTTGAGGCATTTGAGGTGAACCGATATGAGTCCGCAAGCGAAGATCACCTATCTGTTCCACAGCGGATACGCGGTGGAAACCGCCCATTTTTTATTCATCTTCGACTATTACCAGCCCGCGGCCGACCTGCCCGCGACGCTGGAAAACGGCTTTATCACCGGCGAATGGCTGCGCGACCGTTCCAATGTCTATGTCTTTGCCTCGCACCGGCACAGCGATCATTTTGACCCGGCCATTCTGGAATGGAGCGCCGCCAATCCCGAAATCAACTATATTTTCAGCCGTGATATCCGAAAAAAGCCCGCTTCACCCAAATTCCATTCTTTGTCCGCCGCTCAGGAATTTTCAGCCCCCGGAATTACCGTGCGGGCCTTTGGCTCGACAGATGTGGGCGTTTCCTTTTGGCTTCAGGCCGACGGCCTCAATCTCTTCCACGCCGGAGATCTCAACTGGTGGCATTGGAAAGAAGAGACCCCTCAGGAGCAGGCCACTGCCGAAAAAGCTTTCAAAGCCGAGATTGCCAAACTGGAAGGCAGGGATATCGACATCGCCTTTTTCCCGGTCGACCGCAGATTGGAAGAGTATTACGCCGACGGCGCCATATATTTTGCAACGAAGCTCCAGCCGCGTTTGCTGCTTCCGATGCATTTCGGCCACGACTACCCAGCCACTCAAGATTTTGCCGTAAAGGCCAAAACTCTCGATATACCCACCGTTGCTATCACCCGCCGCGGTCAGGTTATTATGTTCTAAGATCCCGAACCAAGAAGCCTCAAGAATATTAGGCCCTTCCGTCTCCTTCAATCCTTGACGCCTGAAATGGATGATTCCACTTGGGCGTCTTTTTTTTCGGGCTAAAGTCTCTTTCATCTGCCCATGGATAATCAAGCGCCTCTACCAGTTTTAATTTAATGGAAAAATTTGTATCCGGAAAAGCAGGGTTTTAAAGATATTTGTTTAATATTGGTATTAATTCAAGAAAAATGGAATTAATTCCCGACTTTACTGGAGGTGAAACTTTTGAAAAAAATCCTGCTTTTTCTGCTCGGTTTATTGCTCCTGCTTTCCGGCTGCGGCGGCAAAAGCCGCTCCAATCCGTCTCAGACCGGCGCACTCCGACTGACCATCAATAATGCCATGTTTCAAAACCGGACCATTCAACCGCCACTGGATATGGTGATCAAAACTTTCCATATCTCCGGCGTTGGTCCCGGTGACGCCAAAATCCCCGACACCGAAATCACTGAGAACACCACGACGATCGGCTCCCTGGTTCCGGGGAATTGGACCATCACCGTCGACGCCAAGAACGCCGCCGGGACGCTCATCGCCTCCGGCTACGCCACAACCGCGGTGGTTTCCGGGACAACCTCCCCGTTGACCATCGATGTCAGGCTGTTAAATGGCAAAGGCGTGCTCCGCCTCGATCTCTCGTGGCCGGACGGAATCATCTCCCAACCCGCCGTGACCGGGACCCTGACCTCCGTTACAGGAACCCAAATTCCCCTTACCTTTTCCCTGTCGGGAACCACCGCAAGTTACGAGAACACTCAGCTCGAAGCAGGTTATTACCAGCTTTGGGTGCAGTTGAAAAGCCGGGATCATCAAGCGTGGGGCGCCATGGAGGCGGTCCGGATCATCGCCGGCCAGACCTCCACAGGAACTTATCCGTTGACGGGACCGCAGATCGATCCCAATGAAGGCGGCCTCATCATCATCGTCAACCCGGATCTGCAGAGTCCGATCACCATTACCTTCAGCGGCCAGCTCGCTGAGATCCGCCAGGGCACGACCATGAATATCCAGGCCACCACTTCCGAAGCGGTCGACGGTTACCAATGGTTCCTGGATGGTAATCAAATCGCCAATCAGAATACCCCTTCCATTTCAGTCGGCGGCGATCTGAGACTCGGGGGTCACCGGCTCGATTTGCTGGTAACCAAAGGCCATATTTTCAGCTCGGAGACCATTCATTTCAAAGTCATAGCAGCCGACGCCACTCCATCGCCTACCCCAACCCCGACGCCGCAGCCCGGTTTCTCCGCAGTGGCAACCGGGGACGAGTACAGCCTGGTGCTGAAAAACGGCCAGGTATATGCTTGGGGACGCAATAACTACGGCCAATTGGGAATCGGCTCTTACACGGATAAAGCCGCTCCGACTCAGATCCCCGATCTTTCGGGAATAACCCAAATCGCTACCGGGAAATATCATAGTCTGGCGTTGAAAAATGATGGGACGCTGTATGCCTGGGGCTATAACAACACCGGCCAAGTCGGCAACGGAACGACCTCTTCCGCTAACCACCCCAATGCTCCCCAGATCGTGCTCACCAACGTCAAGGCAATCGCCGCCGGGGCCGATTTCAGCATGGCCTTAAAACAAGACGGCACCGTTTGGACATGGGGCGACAACAGCGCCGGTCAACTGGGGGTCGGCACCACTCAAAGCTCCACTACTCCCGGGATGGTTCCGGGAATAAGCAATATCGTCGCGATAGCGGCAGGTATGAATTTTGCCCTGGCTTTAAACAGCAACGGTACGATTAATGCTTGGGGAGCAAACTCCAACGGACAGTTGGGCAATAATTCAAACTCTTCATCCCTTTCTCCGGTTGCCGTCGCAAACTTGACCCATGTCATCGCCATCGGAGCCGGGGAGATGCATAGTTTGGCCGCGACAAGCGATGGAAAGGTCTGGGGATGGGGCAACGGTTCCTCCGGCCAACTTGGCAACGGAACGTCGTCTCGGAAAATCCCCACTGAAATTGCAGGAATATCCAATGTGATTCAAATATCGGGAGGACTCTATCACTCTATCGCCCTGTCCAGCGACGGGACCGTCTGGACTTGGGGTTCAAACAGCACGGGGCAATTGGGCCGGAACGACATCTCCGGAAGGAGCGACACTCCGGTTCAGGTGTCCTCCCTCTCCGGCGTGACCGCCATCGCCACCAAGACCAGCCATAGTCTGATTTGCAACGCCTCCGGCGTCTTCTGGTCATGGGGCAAAAATAATTACGGTCAATTGGGGAACGGCGGGACCACTACCAGTTTCGTTCCGGTGCCGGTCCCCGGTTTGTAAGAGTCGAGTTTTATCGGGTCGTCCATTCGTCACAACCGAGGGAAAGAGCCAGTTCCCGAACAGGAACTGGCTCTTTCCCTTTGACGGCGGGGATATTTCGGGGCCGGAACCTTGCCTCAGACCTCCAACTTCCCCGCTTCCCGGTCGGCATAGACCCGTTGCAGCACCTGCAGGGCAGTGAGCGCCCGGGGGAAACCGGTATACACCGCGCAATGAATGGTGACCTCGATCAGCTCCGCCAGCGTGTACCCGATGTTTAAAGCGGAATGAAAATGAAATGGCAGCTGGTTCTCCGCGCCCTGGGTGATCAGGGAGGATAAGGTGATCAGCTCGCGCTGTTTCAGATCCAGATGCGGCCGGTCATAAACCTCTCCGAAGCCAAATTCGGCGATCAGTCGGGCAAAATCCGGCGCAAAGGCGCTCACCCCCTCCATCGCCTTGCGGCCTTGATCACCCGCCATTTCCGTCATAATCGCTATGCCCCGTTGGTATCGGTTATCCATTCCTTCAGTTCCTCCTTTTTCTACGTGTCTTCGATACGGAGTTCAACCGCTCCGCGAGCAACTCCTCGATCGCCGGAGCGGTGGCCGGCTGGTAGAAATAATGGCCCTGCACGATGGGGCAGTTCATCTCATGCAGCAGCTGAACCTGCTCCTCGGTTTCCACGCCTTCGGCAATCACTTTCAGACCCAGACTACGGGCCATCGCCAGGATCGCGTTGACAATGCCCATTGCACCGGGGTCGGTCCGCAGGTCCTGGATGAAGGAGCGATCGATCTTCAGGCAATGCAATGTAAACCGTTTCAGATAACTCAAGGAGCTGTATCCGGTGCCGAAATCGTCAATGGCTATCTTGACGCCCAAATTGGCCAAACCGCCCAAGATATTGCTGGCGCGAGCCATATCCATCGTCACCGATTCAGTAATCTCCAGTTCCAAAAAGCGCGAATCCAGGCCGGTTTCCTGCAAAGCCTTCCGCACCATGTTCACCAGCCCGCACTTGACAAATTGCCGCGATGAAAGATTGACGGCCACCCGGGCTTCCTGGAGCAGCCCTAGATCGAGCCAGCGCCGGAATTGCTGACAGGCCTCCCGTAGCACCCACTCGCCGATGGAAACGATCAACCCGGTCTCTTCGGCTAGCGGAATAAACTCATTCGGCGCCAATTGGCCCAATACCGGGTGGTTCCAGCGGATTAACGCCTCCAGTCCGACAATGGCGCCGCTCTCCAATTCGATCTGCGGCTGATAATGAAGGAGCAATTCGTTTTTGACGATGGCTTTGCGCAGATACTTCTCCAGAGCCAACTGTTCTTCGTAGCGGCGATTCATTCCGGGATTAAAAGTTAAAAAACTATTCCGGCCCTGTTCTTTCACTTGAAACATGGCAGTATCGGCATGAATCAAGAGATCCTTGACGGTCCGGCCATTGAAAGGATAATAAGCAATGCCGATGCTGGCCGTGAGATCGAACTCATACTGCTCGACCTGAAACGGGGCTTTCAGCGATTCGCCGAGCGCGGCGGCAACCGCGCAGGCTGCTTTGGGATGCGCCAGCTTGGTCAAAACCACGATGAACTCATCGCCGCCCATCCGGAAAACCTTATCCTGGTCGCCGATGCATTGCTCCAGCCGCGCGGCAACCTTCATCAACAGCCGATCGCCGATGAAATGTCCCAAAGTGTCATTGATCCGCTTGAAACGATCCAGGTCGAGCAGTAACAGTGCGATCTGGGAATGGCCCGCCTGCGCATTCTGGATCTCCCGTTCCAGGAAATCATGGAAATAACGCCGGTTGGGCAGTCCGGTCAAGTCGTCATGGTTGGCCAGATACTGGATCCGTTCCTCGGTCCGGTAGCGTTCGCTAATATCCCGAAACTGGCCGTAAGCACCGATCAATCCATGATCCGCATCGTCGATCGGCATGCCGTCGAAGAGCAGCGCCAGCTTCTTTTGGTGCTGCGGCAGCTCGATGACAACTTCGACATCTTCCCGGGCGACATGGTTTTCGAGGATTTCCGCGATGTATTTTCCGAAAGGGTCCAGCACCTCCAAGGGCTTGCCCAATAGTTCGCTTTTTTTCAGGCCGGTAAGGACTTCCGCGTAATGGTTGAACTCCGTGACATTGCCGGAGCAATCGGCGATGACGATCCCGGTTTTGGCGGAATCGGCCAAAATCTTGTTTAAGATGTTCAACTGGCGATTGTGATCCTGCAGCGTCAGTTCGCGCTCGATCGCGTCGACCACGGTATGGAGCAGAGAAGCGAACAACCCGTTGGCATGCTCGGTGAAGGTCAACAACGAGAGCGTGCCGCACACCGCCCCGGCGGCATGACAGCGAAACGGGGCGGAATAGCAGGCCACATTCTGCAAAGTGCGATTGTAGTGTTCGGCCCCGATGACCGTACAGGGTTGCCGGTGCCGCAAAGCGAGACTGACCGAATTGGTGCCGTTCCATTCCTCGCCGATGCGGGAACCCGCCGCGATCCCGAGCTGCCGGATGTGCTCCTTCATGGTCACGTCGCCGTCCAGCTTGAGGATCATTCCCCGCTCGTCGGTGGTTAGGACCAGAACCGGCATTCCCGGCCCGAGTCTTAAAAATTTGGCGGCAAAGGCATCGATAACCGACAACACCTGCCGGTATTCAGCAAATTTGCGTTTAAATGCGGCCGGATCGCCGGTTTCCAAGCGCAGCGCCGCCTGGGGATCCAACCCCAATTTCAGGCATTGTTCTTTGGATTCGGCGATATATTCAGCACTGAGCATCCGATCATTCCTTTGAAGTGGCGACAGGCTCATCTTTGAAGAAGTTATAATCTCCCTAAAACGGTCTCTCCTTAAATATCGTCATCTTCCTGGAAAACTTTAGCGTTTTTTCTAATAAAACTAAACCATAAATCATAAAATTCTCCCAGACCCGTCCGGCAATTATTTACCAAAAATACAAAAAAGACCCTCCTGATGGGTCTTTTTTGATTACGAAGACAGGTTTTTTTAGTCGAACGTTTTACCCCCGCTCAAGCAGTGAACGAACCTCTTCCAATCCGGGCATGGCGCTTTGGGCCCCTTGGGAAGTGGTAGCCAGCGCCCCTACGGCATTGGCGAAACGGACATGATCGCGCAGGTCGCCTCCATGCGCCAGGGAAACGGCAAAGCCGGCGTTGAAGGAATCACCGGCGCCGGTAGTATCCACCGCCTGGACCGCAAAGCCCGGCATATGCCACCTGCCCGACCGGTCGATGATGTAAGCGCCGTCTTTCCCGGCTTTCAACAGGACTGTGCCGACGCCTTTGGCGAGCAACCGCTGAGCTGCGGCATTCAAATCATCCTCGGAATCGATCTCCTGTTGCGCCAGGATCGCCATTTCGGTCTCATTGGGGGTCAGAAAGTCCACGCACGGATATACCGCATCCGGCAGGATTTGGGCGGGGGCCGGGTCCAGGATAATGGTCTTGCCGCACTCTTTCAATTTGGCCATGGTGTAACACACCGTATCCAAGGGTATCTCCAGCTGAAAAAGAAAGATATCGTACTCCAGCAGCCAAGCGAATCGTTCGTCAATCACCCGGCGGTCCATCGCGGCATTGGCCCCCGGGATGATCACAATATGATTCTCGCCCGACCCGTCCACCTCGATCACGGCAATTCCGGAAGAGACGCCAGGCACGACCGCGACACCCCGGTGGTCGACGCCGTTCGCCGCCAGGTTAGCCAATGTTTGTTGCCCATAGAGGTCAGCGCCGATTTTGCCGAACATAGCCACCGCCGCCTGCAGCCGTCCGGCGGCGACCGCCTGATTGGCTCCCTTGCCCCCGGGAAAAGTATGGAACTCTTTACCAGTCAACGTCTCGCCGGGCTTAGGAAAACGTTCGACCAACGCTACCAGATCGGTGTTGATACTACCGATCACACATATTTTCTTCATTGCCAAAACACTCCTAATTAAACGCGATTCCCAACTTAGAGGGATTGACCTGATTGAATCCGGGCCCTCCGGGCACTCGCTACGGTCCAACTGGCAAGCTTGCTGATTTTGATGTTTTTAAACTCCCGCATATAGGTGACCAGATCGTCGCCGATCGGATCGGTCCAGCGACGGGCGATGCCGCTTGACCCGTTAATGATCCCGATGACCGTCGCAATCTGGGCGGCATTGCAGTCGACATCTTGACCGGTCATGGCGCTCAGATGCATGGTTTCGTCAAAATCGCCGTTGCCAAACCATAATGCAACGACTTCCGCAGCAGCATTGGGATAAGCGTGGATCCAATTATATTTCCGATACTTCAGCTCACATTGCCGCCAGGGCTCTTCCCAGCTCTCTGCCGTCATACAGCGATGCAAGGTATCGGAGACCACCGCGTAATACTCACTGTCCTCCGGAATCAGCCCGACCGCAAGCTTAAGAATGGCTCGCACATCCTTTTCGATAAAAGCCATGGAGACCATGATCGCGTTAAACACTTCGCCGAGGACCCCATTGTTGCTATGGGAGATCACCCCGTCCAGCCAGGCCAGGTGGGCCGCCTGGCCTGGATTGCCCGGAGCGACCATGCCGCAGATGGCCCCGCGCATCTGAGCGCCGATCCATTCACGGAAAGGATTATTGAAACTGCCACTCTCTGGCGGATAAATCCCTGATTTCAAGTTTCGGAGCGCCACATCCTCGGCGGACCAGCCAAACGGGATCAAAGCCACCCATTCTTCCGCAATATCTTCCGAAGTAACCTGATAACCTTTGGCGGCGAAAGCTTTTAAGAATGCCAGCTCATATGTGATGTCGTCATTGAAGGTATTCGGTTTTCTGACGTAATCCCGGATCTCGCCAAAGGCCCGCCGCAAATTGTCGGTGGTATATCCTTCGAGCGCCGTTCCGAAAGCGCCGCCGCAGATCTGGGCGGTCCAACCGGACAGGATCTGCGCTTCAAACTCCGGCGTGCCCAGATCGAAGCTTGGGTAAACCGGAAAACTGACCCGCTTCAAATAATCTTCCCAGCTTGCAAACTGCTGGTACTTCCAATATTCCGATTGAGAATCCTTGGGCAGATGGTTCAGCTCGTAAAAGAGACGGGCGGTGACCCGGTTCAGCTCCGCCAGATCATTCCGGTCTAAAGCCTGTAAGCCCTGTTCAACCAGAACTTCGGTTTTGCTGATATCAAAGCCCATGTTCTCCATCGACTGGACCGCCCCGACGATCACCCGTTCCGGAGCGCCCGATCCCGGCACCCGGCTGGACCAAAGCGTTTTTAACTTATTATCCTCATCAGCCTCAAGCTTTTCAGCCTGATCCCAAGTCTGTTCCTCTTCCGCTAATACTACGGGCTGCGCGTTCTCAATGATCTCCCGTTCTAGCAACCACGCTTTCAAAAAAATCGCCTCCTAAAAGAGTTGTGATTAACCCGGCCAACGGCCGGGACAGAACAGCGATTGCCTAAAGTGAGTGAGCAAAGTCAAATTTGGTAGACGAATGTCGTGCAATAGACTTTATCACTTCGCATCTAATATCTCACTTCAGCCCGACCTTTGCCGTCTCGCAATAACCGTGCTTGAATTTTTTGGACCGCTTCGAGTATAGGTCCGGTATCGAGTAACACTTTGCCGTGCTTTTTTACAAACTCGCCGCCAACCAAAGCGTGGACAATCTGTCGGGATTCGGCGCTATAGATGATGGCGGCCAACGGGTTATATAACGGCGCGGTCAGACTGGCTCGCAAATCCCAGATCAACAGATCGGCTCGGTATCCGGGCTCAAGCCTGCCGCTATGAAACGGCAACGCCTGATGTCCCCGCATTAAGATCTGCCAAATCTGCTCCAGCGGGTACTTTTCCGCATCACCCGCGATAAACTTTCCGACCAGTCCAAAAAGGCGGGCCTGTTCCAGCGGGTTCAAACTGTTGGAACTGGCCGCGCCATCAGTGCCAATCGCCAAAGGCAGCCTTTGCGAATGGCGCCAGATCGCCCCGCTGCCCATCGCCAGTTTGAGATAGGTTTTAGGACAGACCGCCAGATAGGTTTGGTCATTCAGATAAGCCAGATCCTCATCCTGCAACCATAATCCGTGTCCGATCAGGACCGGCAACTCAAAACCGCCGGCATCATGGAGATAGGCGAAGGGAGTCTTCCGATAGAGCAGGCGGCATTCCTCGACTTGTTGGGCGGTCTCCGAAACGTGAATATGCAGGCCCACTTGTAGCTCTTTGGCCCGATCGACGATCTGGCGTAAGGTCTCCGGCGGACAGGTGTAAGGGGCGTGAGGCCCCATCCGCAAACTTAACCGGGGGTGGCTGTACTGGCGCCGCTCGATCAGTGCCGTAGACTCTTCCAGTTGCTGCCTAAAGTCGGGAGCCATTCCAAAGAGGGTCGGAGCGATCTCGGCACGGATCCCGCCATCCAGGACCGCCCGGCAGATCTGGTCCGCCCCGAAATAGTGGTCCGCAAAAGCAGTGACGCCATACTCCGTCATCTCGGCAATCGCCAGCAATGCTCCCCAATAGACGTCGTCGCCGGTCAGCCGGCTCTCATAGGGGAAGATCTCCCGGTTGAACCAGTCATGAATCTGAACATCCTCCGCCAATCCCTTAAAGAGATTCATCGGCGAATGAACGTGCAGATTAACAAAGCCCGGCGTCACCCACAGGCCGCGGCAATCGATAATCTCCGGCGCGTGATCGGCGTCGCCTAATTCCGGGGCTAACTTGGCGATCCGACCATCTTTCAGACAAAGGCTGGCTTTCGCGGTGATCAGCCCATCCTCATCAATGATCGAAGCATCTTGTAAGATTCGGTCATATTCCATACTGAACCATCATCTCTTTGATCATTTCTAAAAATGCCGGCCGGTTCACTTCCAAACCGACCCGGGCGTTGGGTTCGCGATTCCAAACATGATAGCGGTCGACTACAGTCTTTCCCGTAGTGAACTCCCCGCTGGTCTCAATTTCGACCCGATAGGCTTGAGTCTTCACCAATTGGGGATTGATCACCTGGGCCACGGCCAACAGGTCGTGCATTACCGCGCCTTCCGCGCCGAAGAACCGGCAGACCTCCAGGGTCGAACGGAAGAGATCCCCGACGAACTTGCCAACCCGGCTAGGGATGGCTACGATCTCGGCGATTTCCGATTCGTAGACGACCGCCTGCCTGGTGGCGTCCAGACCGATCATGGTGATCGGCAGCCCGGACTCGAAAACGATCTTGGCGGCCTCAGGATCACAATGGATATTGAACTCCGCGGCCGGAGTGGTGTTGCCGAGGAAACACGAGCCGCCCATCAAGGTGATCCCTGCCAGCTTCTCGCGGACCCCCGGATGGGCCGAAAGCAGGATCGCCAGATTGGTCAAGGGACCCAAAGCGATCAGCTGAATCTTTTCCTGACTTTGCCTGACGCTCTCCCAAATGAGATCTACCGCGTTCAGCGGGTCTGCGGCCAAGCGGCGGGCCGGCGGCAAGTCGGCTTTGCCAAGCCCGCTGGCTCCATGAACCCATTCGGCGGTCTTTAATTCCCGTTGCAAAGGTTTGGCGGCGCCGGCCGCCACTTTCGTCCCGGCCCCGAGAAAGTCGACGATTCGCAGGGCATTGGCGGTGGTTTTGGCGATCGTTTGATTGCCCGCGACCGTGGTGATTGCTCTCACCTCAAGTTTGTCTGAGGCTAACGCCAATAAAATCGCAAGCGCGTCATCCACCCCGGGATCACAATCGATGATTACCGGTATTTTCATCATTTTCGGCTCCTGACTTTGCGAGAATTGCGAATCTACAGGTTGGTATGGAAATATGGCTGATTTTTTAATCGTAATACTGAACGGACTGGATCAAAAGCTCAATAAAGCGCTCCCGGTCGATACCCAAAGCAACCTCGGCGTTTTTCGGCTTTTTCCAGACGTCGTAATAATCCACCACCGTGGTTCCCAACGTATGCTCCCCTTTGGTCTCAATATCAACGTGGCATGCTTTGGTGGTAATGAGCGACGGGTCGATCACGTAACCGACCGCGCAGGGGTCATGGAGCGGACAGCCAGAAAATCCCATCTTGCGGTGGAAGATGAAGAAATAGTCCAATAACTCGGCGACCATGGTCGGTACCTTCTTGCCGATCCGGCGAATCCGTTCGATCTCATCCCGGTAGATCAAGGCGCGGTGCGTCACATCCAGCCCGCACATGGTGATCGGGATTCCCGAATCAAAGACAAGCCGAGCCGCTTCCGGATCGACCAGGATGTTAAACTCGGCGGCTGGAGTCCAGTTTCCAGTGAAGCAGGCCCCGCCCATCAGGGAGATCCGCTCAATCTTCTCCTTGAGTTCCGGGTGGGCTAGCAAGGTTAAGGCGATATTGGTCAATGCGCCGGTGGGAATCAGCGTTACTTTTTGGTCGCTGTTCCGCAGCACCCGGGCGATCAGATCCACGGCGCTGTCCGGAGAAGGGTGTAAGGTCGGCGGAGGAAAAACCGGTCCGTCCAGACCGCTGTCCCCGTGAACTTCGGGCGCGATCTGCAACTGGCGCATCAACGGCTTGGCCGCCCCCTTGGCCACTTCCACCGTGATCCCGGCAAAGCTCAGCACCTTTAGAGCATTATGCAACGTCTTCTCGACCGTTTGATTGCCGGCCAACACCGTTACCGCCTTGACATCCAACTTGTCGCTGGCGAAAGCCAGTAACAATGCAATCGCGTCATCATGACCGGGATCGCAATCAAGAATCACCGGTTTCCGCATCTATTTTTCCCTCCCTGTTTTATGCTGTTTCGCGGTCCGTTGCATCGAATATAACGTTAATCCCAATATCGTCGCAATATACGGCAACGCCTGGACGAACTCGGCCGGAATTCTGAGCGCCTGCAGCGAGTTGGATAGAGCGTCGGCGAAGCCGAAAAAGAGCGAAGCAAGCAGCGTCCCGAGCGGCGTCGCCCGGCCCATCGCTTCGGCGGCCAAAGCAATAAAGCCGCGACCGGAAGTCATGTCCCGCGAAAACCAAGAGACATACCCCATCGACATGTAAGCCCCGCCGAGCCCAGCCAGCAAGCCGCTAAGCATTAAGGCAAGGTACTGGATGCGCCGGACATTGATTCCCACCGAGTCGACCGCTTTCGGGTTCTCGCCGACCGCCCGGATGCGCAGCCCCAGCGGCGTCCGGTAGAGGAAGTAATAGACCACGATAACCGCCAGCAATGCAACATAGGTCAGTACATTATGGCCGGAGAAGATGGGTCCGATCACCGGGATCTGCTGGATCAAGGGCAAGGCAATTTTGGGCATGACCTGGCTTTTCAGCGAGACCGACACCCCTTTGTCATGGGTGATCAAATAAAGGATGAAGACTGTCCCGCCGCTGGCCAACAGGTTTAAGGCGATGCCGGTCAATACAATGTCCGAGCGCAGGTTCAAGGAGAAATAAGCCAGGAGCAACGAAATTAAGATCCCCGCCAGGGCCGCCGCAGCCAATCCCAACAAGGCGCTGCCGGTGACGGCACTGACGACCACGCCCATTAACGCCGCAGTCAACATGGTCCCTTCCAGGCTGATATTGATCGCGCCGGCCCGGTCGGAGATGAGCGCCGCCAAAGCGGCAAACAGAATCGGGGTGGTGACTCTCAAAACGGCATAGCCGAAACTGACGGTAAGGATCGTGTCGAAAAGGTAAGCCATTTTAGTTTCCCCTCCCCACTGGCACTGCCATATTCGCTTTGGATTGCTTTAAAATCACCCGGTGTCGCCAGCCAGCCAGGAAGCTGTAGGCCGCAATCAACATGATCATGATGGCCTGAATCACCGAGACCACTTCACTGGGGACATCACTCATCCGCGACATGATGTCCGCGCCAATCCGCAGATAAGCCAGGAATAAGGCGGCCACCGGCACCAACAAAGGGTTTTGACGCGCCAGGATCGCCACGATGATTCCGTCGAAACCATACCCCGGCAGCGACTGCCACTGAAAACGGTCGTACATGCCGAGGATCTCGGTGGCGCCACCCATTCCGGCGATTGCGCCGCCGATGACCTGTGCATAGGCGATGACGGCCATGGTATTGATCCCTGTATAAGCGGCGAACTTTTGGTTCAGCCCGGTCATCCGGAGCGCATAGCCCCAATGAGTCCGGTAGAGGAAATAATAGACCAACACCACCATCAGAATGGCCAACCCCAGCCCCAGGTGAACCCGGGTATCCGGGATGATTACCGGGAATTTAGCGACCGGACTCAACATGAATGAGGCCATATTGCCGGCATTAGGGTCACGGATCAAGTTGTTCAGCATAAACAAACCCAAATAAAGCAGGACGTAGTTTAACATCAGCGAGGAAACCAGCTCGTTGGCGTTCCATTTGGTCTTCAACACTCCGGGGATATACCCGGCAAGGCCGCCGATTAGACCACCGAAAAGGATGGCTACCAGCGGATGAATGCCGAGGGGCAGGGCCAGTTTGACCGCGACCAACGCGGCGGCCAGACCGCCGATGAAGAAGCCACCTTCGGAGATCATGTTAAACTGTTTGGCTTGGAACATTACGCAGACCGAGAGACCGGTAAAGATGAACGGAATCATCATCTCAATCACGTTGCCAAAACGCCGCAAGGAAGACAGCGGCCCAAGCAGAAAATAACCCAGAGCATCCAGCGGTTCTTTACTGATGAGGACGATGATCAACAAAAACAGAGCCAGAGCGATAAAGACAGCCACCAACGTTCTGACCACTTCAAAAAAGACTTCGCGTTGCGCGTTATTCATGAACGACCCTCCCCAACTCGGCGCCGGACTGTTTCTTTACCCCCAGCATATAGAGGCCGAGTTCCTCCTCGGTGACTGTGGCGCTCGCCTCGAAGTAGGCGACGATCTCCCCGCCATACATGACCACCAGACTGTCACTGAGTTCCATCACTTCATTGAGATCGGCCGATACCAGAAGAATCGCTGCGCCATTTTCGCGAAGCTCGACCAGTTTTTTATAGATGAACTCGGTGGCCCCGACATCGATACCGCGCGCCGGTTGATCGGCCACCAGAAGCTCTGGCGCAGCCGAAACTTCCCTGGCCACGACCACCTTTTGCATGTTCCCGCCAGAGAGCATCTTGACGCTCTGCTGCGGCGAACTGCAGGCTACCCGATAATCCCGGATGAGCTGGCGGCATAATTCTTCAATCCGTTTCATATCGAGCAGCCAACCCCGGTTGAGATCGCGGTCTTTGATCCTGTTGGCCACCAGGTTTTCGGCAATACTGCCCTCGCCGGCCACTCCATAGGTCATCCGGTCTTCCGGAATATGGGCGGTGCCGATCGCCCGGATCTGGGCGATGTTGCGCTTGCCAATCTCCTGACCGGCAATGCTGATCCGGCCCTGTTGATAGCTTCGTAAACCAGTGATCAGCTCCACCAGTTCCCGCTGGCCGTTCCCCTCTACCCCGGCGATGCCTAAAATCTCGCCGCTGCGGACTGCAAAACTGATATTTTTTAAAGCCGCTTTACCCTGTTCATCGGTGTAACTTAGCTGATTGACCTGTAGCACCGGCTTGCCGGGCTGGCACGGCGATTTTTCAACCTTTAGCATGACATCCCGTCCCACCATCAAACGGGAGATATCTTCCTCCGTGACATCCTTGACTTCATGGACCCCGACGTTCCGGCCGCCCCGCATGATGGTGATCCGATCGCAGATCTCCTTAATTTCCTTGAGTTTATGCGAGATAAAGATGATGGTGTGGCCGTTCTCTTTCAAGGCAATTAACTCTTTGAAAAGCTCCTTGGTCTCCTGGGGCGTCAGCACGGCGGTCGGCTCATCCAGGATCAGGAGCTTGGCCCCACGGAGCAAGGCCTTTAGGATCTCGATCTTTTGTTTCATCCCCACCGTCAGGTCGGCTACGATCGCCCGCGGTTCGACCGGCAGATTATATTTCTTGGCCACCGCCTCGGTCATCTCGATCGCTTTCTCGAAATCGAGCAGGCCATTCTTGCGGGGTTCGATCCCCAGCACCATATTTTCGGCCACGGTCAGCGAGGGGACCAGCATGAAATGTTGATGCACCATGCCGATGCCATACTGGATCGCCGCAGCGATCGAGTTCAGCTTCAGCCGTTCGCCTCGTAAGAAGATCGCGCCCTCCTCCGGGGTCTCCAAACCAAACAACACCTTCATCAGGGTGCTCTTCCCGGCGCCATTCTCCCCGACCAGGCCATGAATTTCGCCGGCCCGGACGGCAAAATCCACCGCTTGGTTGGCCATGATGCCATTGGGATATACCTTGGTGATATGGTCCATCCTTAAAATCTCTTCTACCACTTCAGCACCTCATTTATTGAGCTAAAATTCAGCTGTTAAGCTAAAGTTCAGCATCTGTGATGAACTGATGGCTTGTAATGGAGCTCACCCTGGCTGTCGCCCCGTTCAAGAAGTCAGCCGGGGTGAGCTTGTCAAACAAGTAAAGCTTTACGCTACCATTGAAATCTTTCACAAATCATTCGCGTTACTGGAATTCCCTGCGGAAACCGAAATAAGAAGGATTAGAGTTTCACCGAATTGCGGATCTCATTCAATTTGGCAGTGCTCATTCCTAAAGCCGATTCCACTTTGATCTTGCCGCTAACGATCTGTTTTTCCAAGTTCTCCAGGTCTTTTTGGAATTTATCCGGGATATTCTTCTTATAGAACTCGTTTTTGGCGATGCCGATGGCGCCTTCCTTAACCCCCAAGGCTTCGGCGCGGCCCCACTTCAGTTGGTTGGCTTTCACCAGCTTGAGCGCACGGACCAGTGAATTGTCAACCCGTTTTAAGACCGAGGTCAAGATCAGGTTGGCCTTGGCCGGATCCGAATCTTTAAATAACATCGATTGGTCGGAGTCGACCCCGATCACGTATTTATTCTCGCCCTTGGCAGCGTCCAAAGCGCCTAAACCCGCTTGCGAAGCCACCGAGAAGATGACGTCGGCTTTCTGGTTGTATAGTGCCAAGGCCATCTCTTTTCCCTTGGCGCTGTTAAAGAAGTCGCCAATGTAGGAAGTGGCCACTTTGATCGCAGGTTCTTCGTATTTGGCTCCCTGAATGTAACCGACCAGGAAGTCATTGATGACCGGGATATCCATGCCGCCGACAAAACCGATGACCTTCTCCTTATTGGCCTGGGCCATGGTGGACTTGGTCGCCTTGGCGGCTAGGACCCCGGCGAGGAAGGATCCTTCATTCTGCTTGTATTCAATCGAATAGATATTGGCAAATTTGCCTTTGCTGTAATCGACCGAGGAATCGAAGAGGATATATTTCTTCTTCGGGTGCTGCGGAGCGATCTTCGCCAGGATCTCCGACATCTGCCAGGTACCGACGATGATGATGTCCCAATTTTCATCGGAGATGTCAGCCAGGGTCGGTTCCCATTTGGTCTGATCCGATCCCATCTCCACCAGCTTGGTTTTGACGCCGAGTTCATTTTTGATCCGTTGCAAGCCGGCATTGGCGGAGTCAAAAAACGACTTGTCGCCGAGGTTGCCGTTGAGCAACAGCGCGACCGAGAGGTTCTTCGACGCGGCATTGACCTGATAGCCTGCGCCACAGACACTCACGGTCAGGAGCAACACTAAAAACAGACCGAAAACTTTTTTCATCACTGCTTCCTCCTAAGTATTGGTTTGGTGAGAATTTCAAATTGCGGGTTAACAGCTTCACTTCAAAACATGTTGCAAGATACATCCAAGTTAAATCACATCTATTTTGTAATGAAGAGAATTATGGCAATTTGAAACGCTCTGTTCTATGGAACGGCCGCGCCTTGGCAAAATCGCCAAACGCTAGCCGCCGACTCCGGATTGAACTCAAGCCTCCTTTCAGAGCAGACCATCACAACCCAACCCCCGCCTTAAGGTTTGCGTCAACCGACGGGGTGGCGGGTTGTTGCCCGGAATAACAGCTCCGGTTTTAAATAGACATTGCGCTCCGGGATCCCCTCACCCTCAATGACCCTGATTAACATCTGAGCCCCTTTGACGCCCATTTCGTAAGTAGGCTGGGCCACAGTGGTAAGCGCCGGTTCGACCAATGACGAGAGTTCAATATTGTCAAAGCCGATCACCTCCACCGTTTCGGGGATTTTGATGCCGCGGCTTTGCAACGCTTTGAGCGCGCCAATCGCCATCATGTCATTGCCCGCGAAGATGGCCGTGAATTCCAACTCCGCCTCAATCAGGCGTTCGACTAGTTCCTTGCCGCTGCTCAGTTGATAATCGCCTTCCATCACCAAGCTGTAGTCGATCTCGACCCCGTTGTCATAGTGGGCCATCTGGAAACCTTGAAACCGGTACCAGGAGGTCATTACCCCCAGCGGTCCGGCGACGAAGACGATCCGGCGATGGCCGTTTTTCAGGAGATAGTCGGTCGCTTGATAGGCGCCGGCCTGGTTGTCCAGGAAGACGCCGGTCTCCGGTTCGCTGCCCTCAAGGTACCGGTCGAGCAGAGTAAAGGGGATGTCCACGCTCTTAAGCAACTGAATCTGGCTTTGAATCGCAGACTTGGAGATGCTTGAAGCCAGCATCACCCCGTCGATGCGTTTTTCAATAAAGGCCTCGATATATCGCTGTTCTTTCTCAGGACTATTATCAGAGTTGCAAAGAAATAGGCTATAACCGTGTTTGGCGGCGGTATCCTCCGCTCCCCGGGCCAGTTGGGGAAAGAAGGGGTTGGTGATATCCGGGATGATTAACCCCAGCGAGTGGGTACGCTTGGTGACCAGGCCGCGCGCTAGCAAGCTGGGCCGGTAATTCAGCTCCTCGATGATCCGGAGGATCTTCTGTTTGGTCTCCTCGCCCACCCCTTCGGACTTGTTGTTGATGACCCGGGAGACGGTGGCCTTGGAAACATTGGCCAACCTGGCAATATCTTTGATGGTGGACCCCATGGTAGAGAACCTCGCTCCGTTTACGTAACCGGTTTACTAAACCGGTTACTCAAATTGTAACAGTTAATTTTCCCTTTCGCAACATCTAATTTACATCTTTGGTTAAAGCTCCAGTTGCAGCAATAATTGCTGTAGGTTTGAGAATTGCCGCTATGGATTTGCCCGGTTTTGAAGCGCCGGCCGCTGCGGTTAGCGAAAATGCTTATCGAGTTCCTGAAGATGTTCATTCAGTTACGAAAAATCCTTATTCAGTTACTAAAATAAGACATTCAGTTACTGAAGATGCTCATTCTGTTACCGAAAATCTTCATCCGGTTACTGAAAATGCTCATCCAGTTACTGAAGATGGTCATTCAGTTACTGAAGATGGTCATTCAGTTACTGAAGATGGTCATTCAGTTACTGAAGATGGTCATTCAGTTACTGAAAATGCTCATCCAGTTACTGAAGATGGTCATTCAGTGACTGAAGATGGTCATTCAGTGACTGAAGATGGTCATTCAGTGACTGAAAGTACTTTTTCTGTTACTAAAATGATTCTTCGGACTGCCGCATAACCTTTATCGAGACCCCGGAGTCAAAAATGCGCCACCCTTGCGGGTGACGCATGAACCTGATGCGAGAAAACACTATCGGCTATTCTATCCGGTCCGTCGGAAAACGCAGTCCGAATTGGCGCCGCGCTTCGTCCATCACTGCCATGACCGCGCCGGCCAGCTCATGGGTGTTGACCGCCGATTCCAGCCGGCCGCTTTGGATCAAGGCGCTGAACTCCCCGGCCTCGTAGAGCATGGATTCGACGGCTTGCGGCCGGGAGAGATCGACGACCGAGCCGTCGCGGTAGCGGAGGGTTACCTTTTGGGGGACCGATATCTGGTCTATGACGATGCTGCCCGCTTCGCCCTGGATCTCGCTGGGCAGCGCGCTATCGCTGATCTTCGAATGAACGGCCAGCGCTTCGAAGTCCCGGTACTGCAGGCAAAGGCTACCCTCGCCGTCGATCCCCGAATCCAGCATCACCGCATTGGCCCGGATCCGGTCCGGCTTGCCGAAGAGGGCGATGATGGGATAGATGCAGTACACGCCGATATCCATCAAGGAGCCATTGGCCAGCAGCGGATTGAAGGTATTGGTGGCCTCGCCCCGCTGGTAGCGGTCATAGCTGGAGGAATACTGGCACTTGATGGCCAGGAACCGCCGGATCCGGCCGATCTTCGGCAAGTTGTCGCGGATCGCGGCAAAGTTCGGCAGCAGCGTGGTTTTGAGCGCCTCCATCAGCACGACCCGGTTGCGGCGGGCCGCCGCGATCATGGCCCGGACCTCGTCTCCGTTGGCGGCGAGCGGTTTTTCGCACAAGACGTGTTTGCCGTGGTCCATCATCAGGATGGCCTGCCCGGCATGGCTGGCATTGGGACTGGCGATATAGACCGCGTCGATGGTATTGCTCCGCGCCATTTCCTCCAGATCGGTAAAGGTATGGGCCACTCCGTGCTGGGCGGCGAAGGCGGCGGCCCGTTCGGCGGTCCGGGAATACACTGCGTTGCAGGCCAACTCGCCGCTCAACGCGGCCGCCCGGATAAACTCCGTCGTAATCCAGCTGCTGCCGATGACGCCAAAACGAATCATTGCGCTCGCTCCTCCTTGATGACGGGGCCACCGCCCGTCGCCTCCGTCTGCAGCCGCCGCAGATCCTTGATCTTGACCGACGCCCGGTGAAAATCGATGACGCCGTCATCCCGCATCCGGCTCAGCTCCCGGGAGAGCGAGGGCCGGGTCAGATTCAGGAAATCGGCCAGATCGTCCCGGCCCAGCGGCAGCATGAATGTGGTCTGGCCCGTCTTATGGTGCAACTCCCACAGGTAAGCGGACACTTTTTGGCGGACGCTCTTCATGGTGAGGTATTCCAGCTTTTGATTGAGGATCAACGCCCGGCCGGCGAAGACCCGCAACATATTCATGATCAGCGTGTGATGGCTCTGGCATTGCCGGGGGCAACTGCCCACGATCCGCTCCGGCGGCAGAAACATCACTTCCGAGTCGCTCTGAGCCACCACGGTCACCGGCCAGCGACCATCCCCCGCGAAAGCGATGATCTCCCCAAATAGCTCGCCGGGGCCGAAGATGGCGATGATCACCCGGTTGCCGGCGGCATTCTCTTTCGTCACCGCCACCTCGCCCGAAAGCACGATCCCCAGGCCGGTGAAAGGCGCGCCCGCCAGCGCGACGGTCTCAGCCGCGGCGTAGCGGCTGACTAACGGTTTCAAACATTCCAGCATCGTTTGGAGTTCCGAATCGGAAATATCGCGAAAGATAGCGCAACTCCGCAATGAAAGTAGCCATTTTTGCAACATGATCCCTCGCATTTTGGTAACCGTAGTTACCGATTTTATCAGCCTGATTATAATACAATACTCTTGTGAATGCAACGACATGATCCGTGGTGCATCGGATTTATGAGAAACAAGGGCCGTCCGCATCCTGCGATGCAAAAGGAGGTCGTTGCCCGAAAAACCAGCAATCCTTTTCAAGGTAAATTCGAAAAAATCATCCAGGAGGGAATCCAATGAGTACGATGTTTTGTTTCCAGTGTGAACAGACCGCCGGCGGCAAAGGCTGCACCAAGGCGGGAGTCTGCGGCAAGTCGGCCGATGTGGCGTTGCAGCAGGATGAATTGACCGCCGCCCTGGTGGAACTGGCCCGGGCCGCGCAAGGCAAAAAGTCTAGCCCCCGAGTCGATGAACTGGTGCTGCAGGGCTTATTCGCCACCGTCACCAATGTCAACTTCGACGGCGCGCGGATTAACGAGTGGATCCAAAAGATCAGGACTGAAATCATTGCTTTCGGCGGGGCGGCGCCTTTTGACGCGGCCGCGCTTTGGCAGGGCGATCCCGATACCGTTTCGCTCCGTTCCACCTTGCTGTTGGGGCTGCGGGGCATGGCGGCCTACGCCTGGCACGCCTATACGCTGGGCAAGACAGACGACGAGGTGACCGCCTGGTTCTATAAAGGATTGAACGCCGTCGGCGCCGATCATTCCGCCGGCGAATGGCTGGAACTGCTGCTGGAATTCGGCCGGGTCAACCTCAAATGCATGGCTTTGCTGGATGAGGCCAACACTTCGGCCTATGGCCATCCGACTCCCGCCGAGGTTCCGACGAACGTGGCGCCGGGACCGTTCATCGTCATCTCCGGCCATGACCTGTATGATCTGAAACAACTGTTGGAGCAGACCGAAGGCCGGGGCGTCAATATTTACACCCACGGCGAGATGCTGCCGGCCCACGCCTATCCGGAACTGCGGAAATACGCCCATCTCAAAGGCAACTTCGGCACCGCCTGGCAGAACCAGCAAAAAGAGTTCGACGGCGTTCCGGCGGCGTTCCTTTTCACCACCAACTGCCTGATGCCGCCGAAAGCCTCCTATGCCGACCGGGTCTTCACCACGGCGGTGGTTGGCTATCCGGAACTGCAACACATTCCCGATGAGGATGGCCGGAAAGATTTCAGCCCGGTGATTGAGAAAGCTTTGGAGCTGGGCGGCTGGACCGAGACCCGGCACTTCACCGGCATTAACGGCGGTTCGCGGCTGCTGACCGGATTCGCCCGCCAGACCGTGCTCGGCGCGGCCGGCCAGGTGATCGACGCGGTCAAGGCCGGAGCCATCAAGCATTTCTTCCTGGTCGGCGGTTGCGACGGCGCGCGTCCGGGCCGGAACTACTATACCGAATTCGTCCAAAAGGCCCCGCAAGACACGATCATTCTCACCCTGGCCTGCGGCAAATACCGTTTCAACGACCTGGACCTCGGCACCATCGGCGGCCTGCCCCGGCTGATGGATATGGGCCAATGCAACGACGCCTATTCCGCGATCCAGGTGGCGCTGGCCCTGGCCGACGCCTTCCAGTGCGGCGTGAACGATCTGCCGCTGACCCTGGTGCTCTCCTGGTATGAGCAGAAAGCGGTCTGCATCCTGCTGACCCTGCTGGCCCTGGGGGTCAAGAACATCTACCTCGGGCCGACGCTGCCGGCTTTCATCTCATCCAACGTCCTGAATATCCTGGTGGAACAGTTCGGCATCAAGCCGATCTCCACTCCCGAAGCGGATCTCCAGGCCATCCTGGGCTGAGCGCCGCGATTGCCGAAAAACCGAGAGCCGGGCTGTGCGCCCGGCTCTTTTTTTGCGATAAGGACTCTATTCGGCGGCCCGGGCCTCCAGCGCGATCCGGCTGAGACCGGCCGACCTGGCCAGGTCCAATAGGTCAACCACTAGTTGGTAGCGGCAGTCGCGGTCGGCTTTGACCACCACCACGGTCGCCCCGGGCTGCGACCCCAACAGCGTCCGGAGCCCGCCCCGGTTGACCGGGCGGCCGTTCCAGTAGATCCGCCCGTTGCGGCCGATCTCCAGGACCAACCGCGACGAAACCGCGCTGGCCGGATCGCCTTGGCGGACCTGCGGCAGATTCACCCCGAACTGGCGGTTGTTCTCCACGAAGATCGAGGTCATCATGAAAAAGGCGATCAGGGTGATCAGAATGTCGATAAAATTCAGAATCTCCAGCCGCGGCGGGGGCAACGGCTTTAGCTCGATCGACCTCGGCTTACTCATGGCCGTACTCTTGCTCTTTTTTGACATCGTTATTGTAATCGGCAACATACTCCTCCAGCCGGGAGTGGAAATAATTATAGAAGATCGTGGCCACCACCGCGATGACGAGGCCGGTGGCGGTGGTGATCAGGGCCTCGCTGATCCCGCTGCTCAATAATTTGGGGTTGTAATTCCCGACTTGCTGCCCGAGCAGATGAAAGCTCTTCATCAGGCCGATCACCGTCCCGATCAGCCCCAGCATCGGCGCGATGACGATGATGGTATACAGGGTCATCAGGTGACGGCGGAGGTCCTTGATCACTTCCTCCGGCTCCTCCCAATCAATCAGCCGTTCTTTCAGGGTCGTGGCATACACATAAATCCGTTCGCCAATGATGGCCAGGGTCAGGACCGAACAGATCAGGAGCGGGATCATGAAAAAACCGCCCAGTTCCAAGAGTCGCATACTTACTCCTCCAGCTCGAATCGGATTTTTATCATCACATAACAGTCAACCGGCCGGCCGTCTTTGAGCGCCGGGTGATACTTGCGCTGGCGGACCGCCTGGATAGCGGCCTTGTCCAGCAGATCATGGCCGGTGGATTGGACGACCGCGGTCTCGCCGACGGAACCATTCCGCAGGATCATGGCTTTGATGATCACCAGTCCATGCCAGCCCCGCCGCCGGGCTGCCTCGGGATAGAGCGGCGTCACCGGCCCGCTGCGTTGCGCCGGGGGACGGTCCGGCGTCCCGGCGGCGCCGGTTCCCGTCCCCGATCCACCCGGCACTCCTCCCGGACTTCCGGACGCACCTCCGCCTCCTCCGGAACCGGAGCCGCTGCCCGAACCGGAACCTCCTAAACCGCTTCCGGTACCGTTACCCGTCCCGGCGCCTCGTCCCAAGCCGCCGGCTGTCCCCGCCCCGCCCTGGGAATGACCGTCCGCAGCCCCGGACGGACCGGATCCGTTTTTGGCGGTTGTTCCGCCCTGCGCTCCGGGAGCGATATGGGCTGCCGGCGTTCCGCCCCCCACAGCTTGCGGAGGCGCGGCAAGGCCGGATTTGGTTGGAGCGCTCGAGGACGGTGCCGCGGCTACCGCCGGTCCGACGGCTTCCGGAGCCTGCGGGACCGAAAGAGGCTGTGCCGGTTCATGAATGGCGGCCGCAGGAGCAGCGGCGGGTGCTGCCGCTTCCATCAAGGCCGCAGCGTTTTTCGGAGCCGGCTTCGGCTTTGCCTCCGGCGAAGCGGCCGGTGGTTCGGCTGCCGGATGAGCGGGCGCCTTCGGTTTGGACGGGAGCGGGGTCGCTACCGGCTGCTCCGGAACGGCCTGAGCCATCGCCGTCTCGCCCGCGGGTTTTTCCGGGACGGTTGCCGCTGCCGCCTGCGGAGCGTTCGTCACCGGCCGGAAGGTTCCAGCCGGTTTCGCCGGCGCGGCGGCTGCCGCGGCCTTGGGTCGGCCGGGGCGGGATCCTTCCGGTTGCGGACCGCGTTGCGAACCGGCCGGTCCATGACCGCCGCCCGGAGCGGCATCCCCTCTGCCTCGCGCACCCCCGGAACCGAGCCGGGGCGGCGGCCCCGCCGTGACTTCCGCCGGACCGGGGTCAGCGCTCAACTCAAAATAATGGGGTTCGATCACCGCCGGCAATTCCCGGGGCAGCCAGTAGATCAGTCCCGCCAGTAGGGCCAGATGTAAAACCAATGAACCTGTCAGACATCTTCCAAACATTTGCTGAGCCTCTGCTTTATTTAAAAGAAATATTCCATGGTCACCTGGATCGACCGCCCCGGCATGGGGTAATCTTTTTGAATCGCATAGCGCCGGTCGGTCAGATTGGTGCAACCTACTCCCAGCGTCAAGCGGGGATTGAACCGGTACCGGAAATTCAGATCGATCAAGTCGTAGTCCGGCAGTTCGACTCCGTCCGAAGTCCGGTCGGCCACGAAGCGCCAGGAAAAGCCGTAGTCATAGCGCGGCTGGCTCAAGGTCAGATCCAGGACCAGCTGATGCCGGCCGAAGAAATTATTGCTGCGGTAAACGCCGTCCGTTCCCTGGTCCTGACGGTCCAGCCAGTGATAGTCGACCCGGCCGGTGATCCACTGGCGCCAGGTACGCTTCCAGCCGACGGTGACGCCGTCGGCGCGGCCCTTGGCAAAATTCCGCCAGGTATAGCCGGCCGAGAGATCCGCCGGATTGACCGGGACCCACGAAATGCCATCCTTCAGCCGGGTCCGGAACAGATTGATCTGCCACTCCGAACCCCCCTGACGGTATTCGGCGCTGAGGTCGAAACGTTCGCCGTCCTCCGGCCGGAGCGCCGGATTGCCGACCGCCCAGGAGCCCTCGCCATAGAGTTCGCGGGGCGCGGGCGCGCGGAAGGCTTTGCCGTAACCGTATTTGACGGTCAGGTCGGGATTCACCGTTTGGACCAATCCGAGCCGCGGCAGCAGCGGTGAGTCAAAGTCGCTGCTCCACTCCTGGCGCAACCCGCCCACCAGCCAAAGCCGATCGTTCAGGCTATAAGTGTCCTGGGCAAAGAGCGCCCAGTCCTCTTGAGTACGCTCGCCGTCGTAGACCGTGTTGGCAATGTCGAAGAGCGTCCGTTTCAGCGAGACGCCGCTCTGGACTTCATGGCCGCCCCAGGCGTAACCGCCGGCCGCGTCAGCGCCGAAAACGGTGGAATGGTAGCGATCGTGGCGGAAGGCGTCGGGGTCGTCATACTCGGTTTCCCAACGTTGGCTGTAGAGCTTGTACTCCCAGTCTCCGCCGGCCCACGGGCGCTTGCCGTTCAATTGCAGCGCGTAATTGGCGTCGGACTGCTCGGCGCGGGCCTTGGGGGCCGATTCGGGGCCCGGATCCTCGGCTGTTTTATTGAAAGCCTGGAGATAGAGGCGGAGGTACTGGTCGTCCTCCTGGAGGAAGTCGTATTGGCCCAGCAAATAACGGCCGGTCGCGCCGGAGCGGCTCCGGTCGCCATCGGAGTGAGACACGCCGGCGGCAATGCCCCAATCATCCCGGGTCATTGCCAGATTGAACCGGCCCGTCTGAAAAGCCCCTTCGGTCAGCGCCACCCGATTCCGGGTCGCGCCGGTCAGATCGGTGACGACATTGACCACTCCGCCCAGCGCGTTAGCGCCGTTCATAGCGGACAGCGGTCCATGGGCGATCTCGATCCGTTCCACCCCGATGGCGGGAAACGCGCTCAGATCGGCTTGGCCGGAGAAACCGCCCTGGGCGGCGACTCCGTTCACCATCACCTGGGTCTGGCCGGCGGGAGCGCCGTCCAACTGCAGCGCCGCCGGGCCGTTGGCGCCATTTTCGTCCACCGGCTGGCCGTTGGCGGCGAGCGCTCCGGCCAGACTGTCCTGGGTGGCGCCGGCTTCCTGAATATCCTGCTGGGTAATGATCTCCGTGAATCCCAAGGTTTGCGGGACCGGCGTCTTGACGCTTTTCGCGGTGACCACGACCTCTTCTTCCTCAAAGACCGCGGGCTCCGCCGCGGCGTCAGCCGCCAACCCGAGCACAGCCACGGTCACGAGGATCAAGCCTGCCAATGCAGATGGTGCTTTCACAAGGACTCCCCCTTACGATTCAGCCGCATCTCCAAATCTCTCAAACGGCGCAGCACAAGCCGCGGGACCGGACAGCCAAAAAGCCTTTACCCTCTTCATCAAGGGAAGGCCGGAGTATGCTCGTCAGACATCAAGCTTATTTGAAATTGATTTCAACTGATATCGAAATGGCGGGCTGTAATCCATCGCGATAAGTTTGCCGTTGACTTTACCTTATCACAAAATAGCCCAACTTTATATACGTAATTTGAGACTTTTGCCTGATTTTAACTGAAACACCTGCTTAGGTTTAATAATTTTATACCAAATCGATAAGTGAATTAAATTTCTATTAAGCGTCATGTCCCGTAAGCCTTCCATGATGGAAACATGAAGGAATTTATTTCATCCGATATATCCTCAAAAAGTTAGAAAAACCGCCGGATCTCCGAAGCCCGTTCAGCGGGAACGGGGCGGCTGCCGCCAAAATACGGCGCTTTTGGCAATAAATTTAATGTTTACGAATTACCGTAAAAAGGCGACGTGCCGGTGCCGGACGCCAGGTACCAGCAATGCTTTGGAATGAACGGAGCCGCCCATGAGCATTTTTTGAGCAGTTTTATTTCCAACGGATCCCAATCTTTCATACGATATAGCGGATTGAATAATCCCGCTCCTTTTTGTAACTTTGACTCCGATGATGAAATCCTTGCCCAACTGTTGCAAATGGTATAATTCAATCCAAAAATGGAGGGGTTTAAATGACAGCGCTTCGAAAATTCATTGACCCGCTTCCACTGGTTCCAACCCTCAAGCCGAAATACAAGGATGAAGACGGAACCCATTACGATGTCCGCATGCGGCAAGTGCTGCACCAGTTTCATTCGGAGCTGAAAGAGGCGACCGTCTGGGGTTATGAAGGAATCTATCCCGGTCCGGTCATCGAGGTCCAAAAGAACGAGCCGGTCTGGATCAAATGGCTGAACGAGCTCCCGGAGAAACATTTTCTACCGGTGGATAAAACGCTGCACGGCGTCGGGGACGCGCCGGAAGTCCGCACCGTGGTGCACCTGCACGGCGCCCGGGTGGAGGATGACAGCGACGGTTATCCCGAGGCCTGGTATACCCGGGGCTTCGCCCAGCGGGGGCCTTTCTTCACCCGCCGGACCTACTTTTACCCCAATCAACAGCGGGCGTGCACGCTCTGGTATCACGACCACGCCCTGGGCATCACCAGACTAAATGTCTATGCCGGACTGGCCGGCTTCTATCTGATCCGGGATAAGTCCGAATGCGTGTTGGGTTTGCCGGAAGGCCCCTATGAGATTCCGCTGCTGATCCAGGACCGTTCGTTCAATCCCGACGGGTCGCTCTTTTATCCCAGCCAGCCGGCGCCGCCGCTCGGCCCGGTTCCCGGGGTCAATCCCTCGATCACCCCGGGGTTCCTGGGCGATACCATCGTGGTGAACGGCAAAGTCTGGCCCTATCTGGAAGTGGAACCGCGCAAATACCGTTTCCGCGTCCTGAACGGTTCCAATGACCGGTTTTACCGGCTGAGCCTGAGTTCCGGCCAGCCGATGCACCAGATCGGCACCGACGGCGGCCTGCTGGAATACCCCGTCGATGTCTACCAGTTGATTATGGCCCCGGCGGAACGGGTCGACCTGATTATCGATTTCTCAAAACATCAGGGAAAAGAGATCGTGATGCTGAATGACGCCGCCAATCCTTTCCCGAACGGGGCTCCCGTCGATCCCGAGACCACCGGCCAGGTCATGATGTTCAAGGTGACCAAGCCCTTATCCTGCAAGGATCACAGCGTAATACCGGACTATCTCTATCCGCTCCCCTATCCCCAGCCAAAACGGGCTAAAGTGCAACGGTATCTCCCCTTGGTGGTGACCCGGGATCAATACGGCCGGCTCCTTTTCGAGCTGGATGGCAAGATGTGGCACGACCCGGTGACCGAAAAGCCGCGGCTGGGCGAGTATGAGATCTGGAACATTATCAACCCCGGACTGGGCGCGCATCCGATTCACCTTCACTTGATCGAGTTTCAGATCCTGGAACGTCAGCCTTTCGATATCGCAATCTACAATCAGACCGGCCAGCTCAAATATACCGGCCCGGCGGTCCCGCCCGATCTCAATGAACAGGGCTTGAAGGATATGGCCCGCGCCAATCCGGGCATGGTCACTCGTTTCCTGGTCCGTTTCGAGCCCTACACCGGCCGGTACGTCTGGCACTGCCACATCCTGGAGCACGAGGATTACGACATGATGCGGCCACTCCAGGTGGTGGACCGCGACTATCCGGAGTCTCCGGTTCAGCCCCCGACGCCTTTCGTCCCCCCTGATCCCGGAGGTCATATCGACCATTAGCCTGAGGAATGTTCCTCCGGTTTGAGGTACGACCCTGGAAAACAAGCGGGTAAAATAAAAAGAGTTCGGCGCAACCGGTGCCGGACTCTTTCAAATGAAACCAATCATTTTCTATAATAATGAGGAAGAATTTTTTCGGTCACATCATCGGGTGATCCAGGCGAGAATACCGGAAACGGCAATAAAGCAAAGGATGAAAATGATCACGCCATTGTAGGAATTGCCTTTACTCAAAACGATTCCCCCTTTCATCCGTATACCATTATCCTAATTTTACCATAAATTATCATAAATATGTGATATTTATACTATCCGGGAACCAAACAATTATCGGGGCCGATGCGTTAGTATCCATTTCATTCCTTCAGCATGGCGGCAAGCATTGCTTCACTCCTTGAACTGCAAGGAGCGACATACCTCACTATAAAACGGCTTTAAATTCCTTAGTTTCAATCCATGTTCCCGTGCAAGGAGCGACATTCTATTTTATTAACACCCTAAAATGATAACATTGTTTCAATCCACGCTCCCGTGCAAGGAGCGACGAGCAACTAGAGAGACGACAGAATTAATTATTAAGTTTCAATCCACGCTCCCGTGCAAGGAGCGACTTTCTATCATTGAAATTGAAGAGGGACAAGATGAAGTTTCAATCCACGCTCCCGTGCAAGGAGCGACCATTAACTTATATGTATTTATATAATTGTGATTTTGTTTCAATCCACGCTCCCGTGCAAGGAGCGACGCCCAAGGTATACTCCGACATGGTTTCCAACATAAGTTTCAATCCACGCTCCCGTGCAAGGAGCGACGTGATAGATGTACTTTTGAGACAATAGAACAAGTTTCAATCCACGCTCCCGTGCAAGGAGCGACATTTGCTTATCAATCCAGATGATAGGCGGACAAAAGTTTCAATCCACGCTCCCGTGCAAGGAGCGACTAGCGAGGATGGATATAATTGCCTTACGATAAAAGTTTCAATCCACGCTCCCGTGCAAGGAGCGACATACGGATGCGGCTATAAATCTGGATGATCCAAGTTTCAATCCACGCTCCCGTGCAAGGAGCGACTTCCAGGTAAGTCATCTCTTCACCTCAACTAGCTGTTTCAATCCACGCTCCCGTGCAAGGAGCGACTCAAGGCCCTTTTCCCAACCAGGCATGTCAAGCTTGTTTCAATCCACGCTCCCGTGCAAGGAGCGACTTGTATAATTAATAATTACCATCGTGTCCTCCTATGTTTCAATCCACGCTCCCGTGCAAGGAGCGACGTCATAGTCAACAGCAAATAAAAAAAAGAATATTAGTTTCAATCCACGCTCCCGTGCAAGGAGCGACAAACTTCCTTGTATGTTGTATTTTTTAATGCAAGTTTCAATCCACGCTCCCGTGCAAGGAGCGACCTTGATTTTTTGCAAATGTTTCAGCGCATTCTCGATGTTTCAATCCACGCTCCCGTGCAAGGAGCGACATACGAAACTGGCTGAATAAAGCGGAGCAATGGCGTTTCAATCCACGCTCCCGTGCAAGGAGCGACAGGTTGTTAATAATTTACAATAAAAAAGAGATATGTTTCAATCCACGCTCCCGTGCAAGGAGCGACCTCACCAGCCTCGACAAACCGACCGTTTTGCAACGTTTCAATCCACGCTCCCGTGCAAGGAGCGACGGAACAGCAGCAGAAATTGCATTAGCAGCAAGATTGTTTCAATCCACGCTCCCGTGCAAGGAGCGACCCAGATGGAACCAAAATTGATATTCAATATATTATGTTTCAATCCACGCTCCCGTGCAAGGAGCGACGCACTCAAGTATTTTGCCGTTATGCTTGCTTTGGTTTCAATCCACGCTCCCGTGCAAGGAGCGACAGTACTGCCTAAAAAAGCTTATCCCGCTTGACTTTTCATCCTTGATTCCGCGAACCGGGGTTCGAATCATCCGGTTTTTGCCCCAAAATCCGTAAAAAATGCTCTAAACCCAGTCGTATCAAGCTCCGCGAATCTCCTAGGAAAATCACGTTCGCTTGGGGTTCGCGCTACACCATTAATACGCCTTCGGGATCGTAGGTTCCTTTGGCTCCTACATGTTCGACTCGTGATTTCCAATTGTCTCCCAAAAAATAATACCGCAAGCTATCATTTTCAGCATCGATGATCTCTTCCAGTCTTTTGCGAAGTTTGGCGAATTGAACCGGGTCCACCAGACATTCGAAAACGGAGTTTTGCACCCTTTGTCCGTAATCTTTACATAATTTGGCTACTTTGCGCAAGCGTTTCTTACCCGCTTCCTTCTCCGTATTCACATCATAGGTTACTAAAACCATCATCCCGCTTCACCCCTATTTCATTAGAAATGGCGGATACGCTTCCAGGTCGCCCCGTAAATGGCGGGCCAGCAGCAAGGCTTGAGCATACGGGATGAGGCCCACGGGGATTTTTTCTCCCAAAAAAGGATGCATGACCTCTTCCTGTTTTCGCTTTTGCCAGGCGGTAATTACATTTTTGCGGACCTCATCGGTCATCAGCACTCCGCCGGATTCCTTGGTCACAAACCCGGTAGCGCCGATCTGCCGGGTGTTGATGAGCGATACTACGAAGCGATCCACCAAATAGGGCCGCAACTCTTCCATCAGATCCAAGGCGAGGCTGGGCCGGCCAGGGCGCTCGCGATGCAAGAACCCTACCTGCGGATCGAGTCCGACGGTTTCCAATGCCGCCGTGCAATCATGGGCCAGCAAAGTATATAAGAAAGATAACAGGGCATTGACCGCATCGAGCGGCGGTCGCCGGCTGCGGCCGGTAAAAGTAAAAATGTCTTTAACTTCCAATATTAAGTGATCAAATACCCCATAGTAGACCCGCGCGCCTTCGCCCTCCACGCCACGTAGCATATCCAAGTGGCGACTATTGGCCGTCTTTTGCAGCTGAATGGTTAAGGCTTTAACCCCTTCCTGCACCATCGGCGGATCGCCCCGTTGCTCGTGATCACGCAGGAACCGCTGCAAAACGCAGCGGCAGTTGAAGATCTTTCCCAAAATAAACCCTTTGGCCAGTTGCAAAGCTTCCTCCGGACTATCGGCCTGACGGTACTGTCTGCGCCGCAACAAGACGTTGCCATTCACCCGCCCGCTGACCCGTGCCAAAAACTTGCCGCTCTCCGCGAGAAACGACAGGGCCACGCCCCGTTCGGCGCAGAGATGCATCAAGGCCGGGCTGGCGCCCGTATACCCGAAACAGACGATCCCTTCCAGGTTGTGAATGGGGATCCTGAGCTTAACCTCGTCATTCAGCAAAATCAAAACCGTTTCGCCTTCCTTGCCGAGGTAGGCTTCGGGGGATGTAACATACAACACATTCAGCAGTTTTCGCAAAACGTTATCCAAACCTCCATCATTTAATTCGTCGTTTACCGTTCGACGTTGTTGGTTGTTAGTCGCGAAAACCAGGAACCAAGAACTTGAATCCGCATTCAAAATTAGCATCAGCAACCAAGAACCTGATCGGCATCCTGAATCAGCGTCAACGTAATGCCTCGTCCAGATAACGCCGGACCGAACGCCGGGAGCCGGTCTTGGGCAGGCAGATCTCGACCAAAGAACAGCTTTTGCAGGCCGCGCTGTATTCGGCAGACGGAGTAACGCCTTTTTCGAACAGCTCATGCATCCCGGCTGTCAATTCCCGTACTCGATTTCTCAGGGAATCGTCGAACTCCACCGGTTGGCGGCGGCGCGTCCGGCCGTAAAACAGATCGCCCGTTGCAACCGGCGTTCCAAACATCTCCGCCAGGCAAATCCCTTGCGCGCAGAGCTGGACGATATCGCGGTCGTCGATTTTAGGCTGGCCGTACTTATACTCCACCGGATACGACCGCCAGCGGCCCGGGCGATCTTTTAGGACAATTCCGGTTTCATCGCGGTGAAACTCCACCACATCCGCTACGCCATACAGACCTAAAGTCCGGGAGACCAACGGCAGGGAACGGGTGACCAGCACCGCTCCCCGCGCTTCGGTGAAAAAGGGGTCGTCCGCCCGTTCATGCATCTCCCGGCCGCTGAAGGTCAACACATTCTCCTGCCACTGCTGCTCAATGTGGATCAAGGCCCACTGCCGGCGGCAGAAGGCGAAGTGCTGGATGCCGGAGAGCATGAGGAGATCGGAGTCGGGGTAAGATATGCTCATTTTATAGCCTTTCGAACAATTTTCACGCTTTAGGTGGTTATTTGTTTTCTCCAATATAAATGCCGGGCTTCAAACCATCCAACAATGTTTTGATTACCACGACAGGCTTCTTGCTGTCTTCATCCACCTGAATTTCGATACTATCATGGACATCCGCTGATGCATACTGTCCATTTTTGCAATTGTGTTTCCACCAAATTACACTTTCCACTTTCATACTGCCGGATGGACGCGCAGACGACTCGTCGTTTACAAACAACGTTCTCAATGCGGCAAGCAACTTATCCGCATCTTCGTCGCTGAAACCGGTTTTTTCGGCAAGCTGGCAGTTAATGCTTCCATATGTGACATAGACGCCATATTCCACGCGGTGCTTCATCCCCATAGTATCGCGGCCTTTTTTATCCGGGTCTTTTTCATCAGTTTCCAGATTGACGCCCTTTGTAATTTGCTGCGAATAGATATCAACCGGAGCTATGCTAACAGCACTCTGGATTGATACAGGACCACGTACGCCAATGGAAACGGAATCGCTGTCTTCTCCATTATCAAATGCAAATACTTGTCCAAATGCACGAACATCATACCAAGTCTTACATGCTATTTTAGCTACCTGATCAGAAATGCTTGGTTTTTTCTTTGTTTTTTTCTTTTCTTCGGCTGCATTCACAACTATTGTTTGAATTTCCTTATTTGCATCAAAGCGATCTTTGAGACTCCTAAAGGTATCTCCCTCTTTACGATTGGCGTCCGACTGGACAAAAATATCCTCGCCCATGTCCTGCAGGCGATTGCGCAATTTACGTTTCAGGCAGACGTCTGATACTTCTCCCAATCCCTCATAATCGATGCGCGGGCGATTGCCATTGAGCGGGTCACCGTTCGGATTGGCTTTTTTTACGGTAAAAACGACTGCAAAATCAATTTTCTTTGTTAAGCTCATTGTCTTCCCCTCCATTGTTATTATTGTTTTTTTGGTTTTTACGAAGCTCTTGTCTTTGGGCAAAGAAGCCTAGCAAATATTTTCCGTCAAGCGATGCGTCTCTTTCAAATGCCCCTGGTTCAAACAATTGCTTAATGTCCCCAATTAGGTTCAAATACCAACCGGCTCCGTTGAGCTGCTGTATGTATGGATTGAGCTGCTGCGTAAACAACATATTCCATGTACGAAACGGGTGCTGTGAAAATACCGTCATATAGCGTACTGCGTTTGTAGCGCGTTCGTCTTCCTTTGCTTTTCCTTGCTTATATCTCGCAGAAGATTCAATTTTATCCGCGACCGCCAGCAATCTTCCGTATAGATAATCCCGGTCGCGCCTTTCTGTTTCAAGTTCCACAGCAATTTCCTCCTTTTTATAATCGTAATAATATCGCTTAATCAGTGCGCAAGCCGCGCCAAGTACATATTCCCAATCCCGCCAGCGGTCACTATTGCTCTTCGCGCCCGTGTTCTCAAACGCAAGAGGATTTGATGCCCGGTTTAATGCGGCATTTACCATTGAAGCGGGTATTCTTTCCCCGTCAAATATACAGTGTACCAGTTGTTCACGAAGATTTTTGACAAGCTTATCATAAGATTCGTCTTTTTGCTTTCTGCGCTTGCCCAAAACCGCCAACGCGATACGGTCTACTGCGGGCGCTCCAATGAAATAGCCTGTCTTGTATGTTCCGTCCGCATCTTTTCCGAACGGCTGATACCATTTGCAGGTGTTGTGCCAATTTTCAATACGTTCTTCATATTCGTTTTCAGACAGCTCACGATAGTAAGTTACCGATAGCCTACCTGTTGTGGCAGCGTCAGTAGACATTATAGAAATGCGACGTATGTGTGTTTTGAGCTTGCTGGATGTACTGTAGCCGGACAATGCTTTTTTCAATGCGTTCGCATAATCGACATAAATAGCATTTTCGGCAAGCGTCAGTCTTTCTTCGTCGGTCTGTGCCACCGCGTTGTAAACATCATAGCTATCATCATAAAAGCCCGGCACATCCGGTATACTATCAATTGCCCATGCAACGATTGCTTGCGAATCGCATCGATAGCAGCTCGGTTTTGATATCAGCCACCGCAGTGCTTGATGTGCCTTTTGTGAAGCCTCAAAACTAACGGTAACGGCTTGTGACGGTTGTTTGAACCGTCCTCGAAATGTAAAATTGGTGCCGTCGTTTCCTGTAATCAACTTTGCATTTCCCGAAGAACGGTTGATACTTTTGGGATGTTTTTCCGTAAAGGCGGATTTATCACCGGTAATATAACAGACGTCTTTCGATTGTCTCTTTGCGATATCTTCGCTCAGATAGAAGTCGATCCACGCCTTCCATAACTCCGGCATCATCCATAGTCTGTCTTCAAATGAATTATCAAAGTTCACGCAAAAACCTACGAACATGTCATCTTTGACGGTCATCTGAAAAGATAGTAAATCGTCTGATATCGTACCTTTCACTACGTAGTGATACACAGCGGCAATTGCTTGATAAGCATACGAGTATTTCGAATTATTTTTCAGATATACCATCCATTTTTCCAGGTTATCTACGTATTTTTGGGTGAACAAGTATTTTATTTGGTCAAAAAGCGGATGAGGGAAGTCAATTGCTTTGGTTCCGGATCTTGCTTCAGACTCATCTGTACAGGGAACGCAAATCAGAGTTTTATTTTTTGCTGAGGACTTTATATTTTCGGCTCTTTGGAATGTTCCATCTTTTTTAAGATGCACGATCACATCGAGTTCAGTAAGCAAATGCCCGAGAGGTAGCAACATTGTTGTTTGATTTTCGCCACATATTCCAACAGCATCGGCGCAGGCATCGTATGTATCACAGAGATTCTGCATCCAACTCATGTATTCTCACCTCCCTCGATAAAAGCTCATCAATTCCTGGTTCGTCAAGTCCGAGAAAGTTTTCTCCGATAATAAACTCTTTCTTTTTCATGGGCTTAATGAATCTTCTCACGATTTCCGGCGAGTCTTCAAAGGGAAGCGGAAAAACGATTCTGCCGTCTTTCATCACAGCATTTCTCCACAAGCGCACAAACATTTCGTCTTTTCCCGTCTCATCAGGATAATCGAATCCATGCACCATCAGCCCAAAGTCGATCTCGCCGTAATTATCGTAAAAGCTGGCGCCTTCGCCAAAAACGCATGGCTTAACATATCCCTGACACTCTCTCGTACCCAGGAAAATGTCTCTACGTCCACCGCGCTCAATCATACGCTTGGCTATATTATGGTGCTTATTTTCATTGCGGTCATCGGCAAACTCAGGTCTGTTCATATTCCAATCGAAGTGAGCGCGCACTTGATAGCAAACATCCTTTAAATATGTATAATACGCAAGATCGTTTCCCTCTGATGAATACTTGATTGGACGTATGCCTTTGGACTGCGTCTGAATTTTGTTTATAACACGAATTTCATCAACATACCAAATCAACGTCGGCTTCCAGTAAACGCTCTCAAGAATTCCTTTCAATGCCTGATAGGTCGGAACCTGATAGGAAAACTTCTCGCCGCCAACTCTTGTAATCGGGTCGGAAAACAGCGCATATTTTCCAAAGACAACAAATTCAACTGTGTTGCGATATCGCATTACGATCCCTCCTCAACAATCAAAATTTCAGCGCTTATATCAAAGATAACACCAAGTTTATTACTGTAATAAAGTGAATTCAGTGTCAAAATTTCATCGTCTATCAAAGTCAAGGCTCCCAATTCGTCCAACCTTTTTATTTGATAGGGGTATAAAGAGACAGAATATCGCCCAATTTGACGAAGCAGAGCATTTTTCCCCTTTATATCTGCGCGTTTATACTTTTCGGCAAGTTTAGCGCCATCTGCATATGGAACAAGAACGCCGGTGGTACGCTGATCAATCACAGAGAACTGCTCTCCTGCTGTTTGAAAAGCCTGCCACAATGCCGGCGGATTGGTTCCGCCTCTGTTTTGATATGCACCGATTCCCTTTTTATTGTTCGACAGCAAGTCGTATAGATTTCCCAGTTCTTTTACGGGATAACACATCTGAGATTTTTGCTTTTCAAAGTATTCTTTATAATAACGTTCGATGACAGCGGGCGACAGCAGGTCTGATGGGTTTTCCGCAAGTATTCGGTAAGTGATATCCGCTCCGCATTTTATATCCGGAAGCATAGATAAATCTTCTTTAGAAAGGTTGATTATATAAACGTTTTTCCCGCTTGGATTTTCTCCGTTACGATTACAACGTCCCGCAGCCTGTGCTATGCTGTCCATACCGGCGATTGCGCGAATGACGCAACTGAACGAAATATCGACGCCCGCCTCGATCAATTGCGTACTGATACAAAGGATATTTTTCTGTTTTTTATCTTTTATTTTGTTTATTATATTTAGACGATGCGCCGGACACATTGTAGTACTCAGGTGAATCAACTCAATCTGTTCCTGTGGATTTGTTTGTGCATAGCTTTCGAGCGATTTGTAAATTATGGCAGCGTCTTTCTTTGTATTCAGGATGACAAGACAATTTCCCTCTTCTCTGAATCTATCCAGTACAAACTGCTGAAGCACGTCCGTCGAATAGCCTCCAGGAATCGTGTGATCTTTAATGTATGTCCTTTTTAGTTTACGAAAACTCTCACTCATATCCGCAATCAAAGAAGATGGCTTTGATAGAATAGGTTTTTCGGTCTCGTTAAGCGGAGGTTGTGTAGCCGTACACAACAAAATCGAACAGCCTGCGCAGTAATATAAATAATTGACCGCTTCGTTAAAAAGATACGTGCACTTCAGCGGCAACGACTGGACTTCATCAAAGATAAATACAGCGTTGCCCATATTGTGAAATTTCCGCAAATCGCTGCTTTTGCTTGAATAGATACTTTCCAAAAACTGTACCATCGTTGTGATGATAATTGGGCTATCCCATCGATCAGTTAGAAGGCGGTATGCCTGCGCTTCCTCCGGATCGTCACTGATGATAAGGTTTGAATGATGCTCCAAAATAAAACTATCGGCAGGCTTGAACTGCAATGCCTTTTTGATATCTTTTGCTGTTTGCTCTAGAACCGAAAGGTAAGGTATTACATAGATTACATGTTCAGCTTCATGAATTCTTGCATGATTCAACGCAAATCGAAGGCTTGACAGAGTCTTCCCACCGCCGGTTGGAACATCCAACCGATAAATGCCCTTGGGTCGATTGGCTGCACAAAGACACTTTTCGGAGATTTCACGGCGGATTATGTTAATGCCTGATGTCGCCGAAAAAGTTGATATTTTCTGCTCCAGCCGTTGCGCATATTCTTCCCACGGGGGTAACTGTATCTTGATTTCCGACACTTTATTTATTTCGAAACAATAGGCATTATACCGGTCAGAGTCCACCAAACACGAAAAAACGCTCTTTGTCAGAAGATGGAGCATAAATGCGACATTAAGATTATTAGCCTTGCATGTTTCGATAAATTTTCTCAGCTCATTCCCGCATTGCTTGAGAGTATCTGACACGCTGCTTATAGAAATATGTTCCTCTTCTGCTGCCTTAATTACTTCAGCATAATGGAGACCGTCATTTTCTCTTACGAGTCTATCACGGAATGGCGTGTTTCCACACGGAGATATGCCGTCCATCAAACCACCATGATGATTTGCAATACAGATAGCAGAGATTTCGCGTGCCAGAGCCATAATCAAATCGTTATCGCTTGATTGCGATTCAAATAAAAACTTAGCACCTTGGGTTGAATGGATTATAGAACCTTTTCCATTGGGTTTATTACCGAGCTTTTCATTCATGTAGCTGCGCTTAAGATACTCGACAAATTCTGATGATAATTTCCCCATATCATGGAACAACGCAGTCGTTCGGCATATCTCTGATGCTGCAAACTTCTTGCCGATATTACAAGCGTACTCGGCACACTCTTGTAAATGCTGCCTTGTTGGCTGTTCTCTTCCATCCTCTGCAATTCGGGAAATATACATTCGAAGTTCTCCTTATTCTTAAATTCCAGTTATCGATGCCATTAGGGCAGCTTTCAACGGTAAAACGATCGTTTTCATGGGTTGATGGCTTTAAATGGTATGGCTGAATAGTTCCATCCATATTAAAAAGGTTACTCATCCTATTCTTTTGAGCTCCATCTTGTATCCGTATAATCACTTTCAAACGTGCAAATCATCTGTTTTTTGACAACGAAGGATGGTAGGGCAAGGGGTCTATAGGTCGCATACAAGGCTTGCAATTCCTTTCTCAGTTTCATTCTACCATCCCCCCCTGACCAACGCTGGTCAGTGAACAACCGTTTGCTTCTCGCGAATATCGTTCCAACCCCGCAGCCAACTGTCTGACCACCATCTGGCGCAAGCTTTGCGGTTTCAAGACTTCCGCTTCACCGCCAAAGGTTAAAACCCACCGGGCCACCTGGGCAAGGTTACATCCCTTCGCCGTAAACCGCAATGTTCCACCTGCTTCCTCCCACAATTGTTGCTCAGGATGAAATTGAGTCTCCCTCACAAAACGGGCCGATTCGCCCCAAAAACGGATCGTAAATTGAAAAACCTCACCAAGTTCAATACCCCAAGCCGCTCCTAAAGGCGAAGCAGCCAATATTTCCGGTGGCGGAACAAATTTCTCCGGCAACACCCGCAGCTTCCGGATGCGATCCACCCGGAACTGCCGTTGTTCCTTGCGCCAGTGACATAAACCGACCAAATACCAAAATCCGTCTTTAAAAATTAAATGATACGGATCGATCGTCCGCACATTACTATCATCCCTTGAAAAACAGTAATATTCCAATTCGATTCGCTTCGATTCCCGCATCGCCAGATTGAGATTGCGAAACAAATCCCCTTTCATCGAATAGTCCGCGGAAAAACCCGCGACCACATCCACCCGGCCATCGAGATTTTCAATTTCATCTCGCAGTCCTCTCGGCAAGAGGGCCATTATTCTTTCTTTAACCCGTTTTACAGGAAAAAGCGCCTTCTGCCGCTCCACCAGTTTCAAACCGTAGAGCAAAGAAAGCGCTTCATCCAAGGAAAAAGAAATATCCTGCAATAAAAAATTTTCGGCCAAACGATAGCCGTTATCGTTATACAGCGGCACCCCCGCGTAATCCAGCACCCTCAAATCCCGGAAGATCTGCCGGGAGCCGATCCCGCATTCCCGGGCCAACTCCTCGGACGACAGTCCCGGATGGTTTTGAATGGTGTGAATCAGTTTCAATAGGCGGGGTAGCCGATCACCTTTGGGCATGACGCTACACCTTCATTCCATGGATAATATTTATGTTATTTCCAGGCCATTCCGGTTTTTCCTCCTATAAAACGGATAATTCTTACTAAATTTACAATGCTTCCGTACCCTTCCACTTTCCCAACTTTCCACAGTGTAAGAATCTCGCAGAGGCTTGAAAGGCAGCGGATCGAGCTGATTTTTTCTATCGATACCATTATAAGAATCAACCATTTATTCTTCCAGCACGGCGGCAAGCGTTGCTTCGCCCCGTCCCACCCGCTCAACCCACAGGCCCAACAGTATTCCGTCCAATAATCCCTGACCATAAACCAGTTCGTCCTGGCGGTTCATTTGCGCCGTCCGGCCGGCGTCATATTCGTCCAGCATCTGCCGTTCTTCAGGAGGCAAGCGTGCAAAGACCCGATCCAGTAGTACTCGCTGTTGTCGACCCAATTCCCGGTATTCCGGATCTTCGGACAGAATCTCCTCATGGATCTGATAGAGACGGTTGAAAATAAACGCTTGTATTCCTTTGCTTTTGCTGCTCAACATGGCAAAAACCTCCAAAACGGATGAAGACGAATCAATTATGTGATTTATATTCACATTATATTATAAACAAAATAATAAAACAACTATTTTGGGATTAAATTTCACAAGTATAGCGTTTAATTTTTCGCTGATATATGCTAAGGATATTGGAGTGTGAAAAATGAGCACATTCGGAGAACGCTTAAAGCTATTGCGAAAAAACAAAGATCTTACTCAAAAAGAATTAGCGGATCAGCTCGCCGTCAACCGTGACGCTTTGGCGAAGTGGGAAACGGATCGTGCTTTTCCGGATATCAGCATTCTCGTGGAAATAGCGAAGTTTTTTAATATTACCGCAGATGAATTGTTAGGAAGAGAGTCGGATAGTTTCCCGGTACAAATTATGACAATGCTTAGACAAGCTGAAGGCATGTTAAGCAAGGAAGAAAAACAATTCTTGATGGAAATGATCAGCCATTATATCGATACCGTTCGCAGCAAGAAGAAAAATTAAAGATTCTTTACTTCTGAATCGCATCCTATCAGATAATCTTCAAGGTTGGTAAAAGAACTTCTTTATCCTGTGTTATTTTTTGGAAAACAGCCTCGTGGAAAAAACGAAATTTAACGGATCATCGTTCTCCATCCCCTACCTTTCTCCAAAGCTTCCTCTCCCGCAAGATTATTTGTGAAACCAGTTAATGTAGCAAGTTGATAAGAAGACATCAACCTACTTCTGGTCTATTCGCCCCCACGGCGGTTTGGTATAATAATAAAGACAACTAAAATAAAAGGAGGAATCTTCCATGCCGTTCATCCATGCCAAAACCAATCAAAACATCGCGCCGGAAACGGAGCAAAAGCTCAAAAAGGAATTGGGGCGGGCCATCGAATGCTTGAAGGGCAAAAGCGAGACCTGGCTGATGCTGTGCTTTGAGCCCAATCAAAAAATGTGGTTTCAAGGCACGGACGCTCCCGCCGCCATGGTGCAGGTGGATATCTTCGGCAAGGCGTCCGATCAGGAGTACAATGCGTTAACCAAGGAAATTTGCAGGCTTTTCAATTCGGAACTGCAGATTCCGCAAAACCGGATCTATGTGAAATATTCGGAAAATACCCATTGGGGATGGAACGGCGGCAATTTCTAGCGGAAAATTCGACGTTAATCAGCGGCTTCAAGCCCTTTCCGGTCATTTCTTCCATGAAAAGGATGCTTGTTCCCAAGTTTGGAATGCATCCAGCCGCTACATCTCCATTCCTCCCTTGATTGAAAAACCCGGCCTTCGGCCGGGTGGCGGTACAAACACTTGGGAGACATGGCTATGAACCGGTTTTTTCTAATGATATCAATGATATCATTGTATCACGAGATCTCGAATTGAAAGTATGGAATTGATATTGATTTTGGCTAAAAAACCCGTTTCGTAACGGGATCTTCCTTGGAAGCACTCTCGTCTCCGGCACGACGGCCGGCGGCCCATGGAAGAACCCGGCGCACCGCGGCAACAGCCAAACGCGGCAGCGGCTTTTCATGAATATTACAATATCAATTCCAGTTCATTTTCATCTTGTATCGGGATCCCGTCGCTCCCCCGAAGCGGGATTTCCGGTTTCAATTTCCGCGAATCTTCGATGGCCTGGCGATAGATCGCAACCAACGAAAAGTTTCGCAATTGATAAAAGCGGATCGCCGCTAAATTATCATTGGTCGTTATCAACCACACCCGGCGACAGCCCCGGTCGGCGGCGAGCCGTTTGATAGCATCGAGTAAAGCCGAGCCAATCCCGATCCGCTCGATCAAGCTTTGTAAAAGAACCAATTCACACGCTTTATCTCCAATATGATATAAGGCGACACCCGCGGGTTTGCCGTTCTGTTCCGCAATAAAGCCCGGAAGTTCAAGGGCCTGATGAACCCGGCCCCTGGTTACGATTTTCTCAGAACCCCAGTTTTCTTTCAGACACAATAAAAGCCATTCCCCGTCCGCATCGGTTTTTTCCCGCACTTGAAATTGCAACTCGTTTCACTCCCCTTTTTAGACCCTACTATTCATTTTTTGTCCGGACTTGTGTTTTGCGATATTTTATGTCGCCCCGGTTCACTCCCGGGCAAGCAGCCAGTATACATGATTTCCGTACAAACAATATCACCGAATTGTCCGGCCGTCAGCGTCGAGAATTGCCCCTCCGTCTCACCGCCCGCCGCCTCCGTCCTCTTTCCCGAACCCTCCGTTCCCCATCTCGGCCCCCCTAATATATCAGTCGATCTCCTCTCATGTCAGGTATGGTCTTCCGTCCAACTAGGATATTCTTCATCCTTGTTAGGATGAAAGCCATCCTTGTAAGGGATCCTTCGATCCTTTCAAAGGATCTTACGATCCTTGTAAGGGATGCCATGATCCGTGTTAGGGATGGTTTTCATCCTTGTAAGGGATCCCATGATCCTTTCATAGGATCCTGTGATCCTTTCTTCCCGAAGGTTCATCCTAGCATCCCGGAGCCTTCGGGAACCATCCCGGAGGTTCCGGGATAAAGGACCAAACCTTCGGGATGCTTCCCCGAACCTCCGGGAAAGAGGACGAATTCTTCGGGAAACATCCACGACTCTTCGGGAAGCTTCCCCGAGATTCCGGGAAGCTTCCCCGGGGTCCGTCCCAGCCGGGGGAAGCCTGATCCGGCCGGTCGAACGGCTTGGGCAAACGGATTGAGATGAGGGAATTGACGCAGTAGGTGCCGGATGAAAGAACGGCCCTGTCCCAAGCCGGAGTGGTCGCGCTCCCCGGGCCTCCGGGACCGCCCCGGCTACAAGATGGAAGTCCGAGCCAGGACGGCTAAAGGCAAACGGCCAGGGATGGCAATACGCGCAGCCCCTTCCGAGGCTAATTTTCAGCAAAATATTTCATCCCATTTTTTAGGGCCTTTCAAGGTCCTTTCACCTTGTAGCCGGGTGATTTATCGCCCGGTCGGCGTTCAATTTCGTCAGCTAAATTTTTCCACGACCGCTTGATGACCTTGCTGGGAGCGGGAAGGCTTCAGCGCGAGCATCCGGGGCGGGATATGGCGAAAGGTGGAATGAGCATCAGCGCCCGAATACCTCAAAACTGCTCGTTCATACTGAAGACCCAGCAGACATCGTGATCGGAATTCCTGGCCTGATCCAGCCGGATTTGCCCCAGGATCGGCACGTTATAACGAAAACCGATCCCATAGTCGGATTTCAGGACGGTATCGCCGCCATTCAACAGTTGCCCGACATCATAGAACAGCACCAGCTTCAGCTGTTTATCGGCCGGGAAACGGTACCGCAGTTCGGCATTGGCCAGCAGATACCCCTCCCCGATCAACTGGCGGGTGGCGGCATTCTCGAAACGGTCATCCTCATAGCCGCGCAGCTTGTACATTCCGCCGAGGTATAGCGCCTCATCATCCGGATATTCCCCCGCCAGGTAAGCTCCTTGCAACCGGGTGGCCAACACCAGGTTTTCGCGGAACGGATGGAACCACTTTCCTTCGAGCACGGTTTTCTGATAATCATAGGCCCCGCCCAGATACTGGCCGGCCACCGTCCAGTCGGCGGAGAGCCGGTAACCGCCGCCCACAAAGTACGGATCCTGATAGATTAAGCGGTCTTTCGCCAAACCGAACTCGATGGAATGGTCCCGGTAGGCGCCGGGAGAAGCCAGCGCGGCCAAGGGCAGGGAAGGTTGGCTATGATCGCTGCCCGCCGGCCAATACGAATGGATCTCATTCCTTTCGAAATTGAACTTGATCCGGCCGCTCACATAACGCGAAATCGGATGGCCGAAGGAGAGCGAGATTCCCAGGCGTTGCCGGTCCAGATCATAGCGATCGTCGGCGCCGAGACCCCAGCGCCGCATGGTCGAGGTCATGCTGTCCCTGGTATTCCACAGCGCCAGCCCGAATGAGGCATGCTTATCCGTAAGCCAGGGCTCATAGAAGTTGAATTGCACATTGCGGCCGTCGGAGCTGAAATCGGCGTCCAGAGCGATGCTCTGGCCCAGCCCCATCAGATTGGATTCCGAGAAGCTCACCAGACCGGTGAGCTGGTGGGTGGAGTCGTTCACCGAGATACCCGGCGTAAAAGCCGCCGTGCCGCTCACTTCTTTGACCGCCAGCGCCAGGTCCAGCGCGTCGGGGACGGCGCTCTGCCGCAGATCGGGAACGACTTCCTCGAACAAGCGCAGCCGGTAAAGGTTGGAGATATCTTCCTTCAGGCGGTTCAGATCGATCAGCGCGCCTTCCCGGGCCGACAACTCCCGGCGGATGACGACCTCCTTGGTCTTCGCCAACCCCGCGATCGTTACTTTGCCGTACCGTAACTCCCGCAGTTCGACCCGGACCACGCCGTCTTCGGATAGCACCGGACCGCCCCCGGACCTGGGCTCGATTAATAAGCCTTTTTTCTCCCTGCAGGCTTTCAGCGCTTTGGCCAGATCCTCTTGGAAGGCGGCCGCATTGAAGATCGCCCCCGGCTTTTGAGAAAAATAAGGCAGCAGTTCCCCCGGTTCGGCCTCGGTCAACCCAGTCAGCCGGACCTCCCGAAAGGGCGGGTTTTCAGTGACCTCAAAGACCAATTTGACCCCGTCCAGCATCTCTTCCGTGTGAAACCGGACATTCCGGAAATACCCCAGGGCCATGATCGCCTGCAGATCCCGCTGAATCTCCCGGGAATCCAGCGGGAATCCGATCCGCGAGTTGGAGACCGCGCCCAGAATCGTTTCGGAGGCAATCCGGGTATTGCCTTGCACATCCAGCGTCACGAGGACCGGTCCGGCCTCGGCCCCCGCCAGGCGGCACCCGCCGCTTCCAGCCCCCAAAGAACCAAGAAAACGCCGATCCATCGGAACCGTTTACAAGCTTCCAAAAGAGTTACCTCCTTATGGATTGATAACCTTTTATTGGATCACAATTATGTAAAAGTAACGGAATGAAGCTTCGTTGGTTCCCGCCCGGGCGTTGATTCTCAAAGGATTCCCGCCTCCCGCTGCTACTTTCCGGCGTTTTCCCCGGCTCGGCCGGCCTCGTCTTCCGGCTGCTCAATGCCGGCAATTTTTCCGATTCAACTCAATATGGATTAACAAAAAACTATGGCAACCATCGCCATAGTCCATTGCGCCGAACCATCCTCCGGAGAGCCGCTCCGAAGTCCCGCCCCTATCGTTTTACCGTTGCTCCATCCTCCTCAGCCGTTTCAGCATCCAAGCCATGAGCCACCCCCAAATCACGGAAAGAATGAAGTGAGTGACCGCAGTGCGAAAATCCATTTTCAGGCCGTCCTCGATCTTAAAGATGATATCGACGGCATAGATCATAAACCAGACTAACACACCCCAAATCAGCCCTTTGCTATAAAAATAACGTTCCGAAATATGGGGCAGCAGATAACTGAAGGCCACGCCCAATACTCCCGCGAAAAAGAGCTGAATCATCAGTGCAAAAAGGGTTTCCCAAATATTCGGATTGCGCTCGCTGAATGCAAAGATGGTGACAAAATGAATATAATCGAACTTGTCCAGGTGAAAGAGCCCGGACAGCATATCAAGGATGACAATGGGGATATCCGCCACCACTCCGGCCACATAGCCATTCATAAACCGATCCTTCATCGCTTGAACCTCATCGATAATTTTTATCCCAAATTTGCCTCTTATTACCATTAGTCTTTTCAACTATGGGCTATTTATTACAGAAAATTTTTTAAAACCCAGCTGCAAAGCAGGTGGCCGCCGTCTAGAAGCGTTGTGATAAACCCCGTCCGAAGGTCGGGGTGAACACAAAAGCTCAGAGAAGCGAGGGATAAAGTCGATTTTTAATCCTTTGAAAGAGTGATTTCCGAATTTGAGGACTTTATCACATGGCTTCTGGAATACGGCTACTTCCGCCTCGAAACGACTATTATCGTTGATGTTGAAAAACTCGTTATACGCCCCGCATATAACACCGGCGATAACAATCATCAAATGTTGCAGCGGAAAGGCCGGTCGGCGACCATTGCAACTCAGCGGGAAAATCACCTATCAAGGAGGATTCTCCCACAGGGCAGCCTTTCTTCATCAAGTCGATAATGCTCCTCTCCTTACCCAATGGTTCTCTCGAATTACTTCTCCCAAAAATTCTTAAAAAGACTCTTTACAATCATTCCAATTTATATTAATATTAAAAATGTAATTATTACAAATTCAGAACAGGAGGCATTCATCATGAATTTAAAAGGTAGTCGCACGGAAAAAAACATTTTGACCGCTTTCGCCGGTGAATCCCAAGCCAGAAACCGCTATACTTACTACGCCGGCAAAGCCCGCCAGGAAGGTTTCGTCCAGATCGCCGATATTTTTGAGGAGACCGCCAATCAAGAACGCGAACACGCCAAACGGTTGTTCAAATTGTTGGAAGGCGGCGAAGTCGAGATCACCGCTGCTTTCCCGGCCGGAGTCATCGCCGATACCGCCGCTAACCTGGGAGCCAGCGCCGCCGGGGAGAATCACGAACACACCGCCATGTATCCCGATTTCGCCAAAATCGCCCGCGAGGAAGGCTTTGAGGTCATCGCCAAAATCTTCGAGGCGATCGCGGTGGCTGAGAAACAACACGAGAAGCGTTTCCTGGAATTGCAGGCCAATGTCCAGAACGGCAAAGTCTTCAAGAAGGATCAGCCGGTGGTTTGGCGCTGTCGGAACTGCGGTTACCTGCATGAAGGCACGGAAGCGCCGGGAGCCTGCCCCGCTTGCGCCCATCCGCAAGCCCACTTTGAATTGCTGGGCGAAAACTGGTAAGAATGTCGCCCGCCGCTTCCTTTGAAGCATAGCGCACTGAGCGATCGTATAAAAGGTGCGCGGCCCGGCAAACTGATGTCTGAGGAAAGAACGGGGAATGAACCATGGAAAACATGCTGGACCGCGAGATCAGCCGGTTGCTGTCCGAGAAGGATATCCGCCCGACTTATCAGCGGCTGGAGATCATGCGGTATCTCTTTGAACACCGGGTCCACCCCACCGCCGAGATGATCTATGCCGAACTGAAAGAGCGTTTGCCGACCTTCTCCAAGACGACAGTCTATAACACCTTGAAACTGCTGCAGGAGAAGGGCCTGCTGGCGGCGCTGGCCACCGCCGAGGATCAGGTGCGCTATGAAGCCAACCTGATCCCGCACGGCCATTTTCAGTGCGTTCAGTGCGGCCGTTTGTTTGATATCGATATCCCGGAGGCTTTCCCCACGCAACAAAGTTTGGCGGGCCACAGGATTCTCGAATATCAGATCATCATCCGGGGCATCTGCCGCGACTGCCGGGAACGGGAACAACCGGAATAGCGGCTGTTGCCAAATAGCATTTCCATTTCTCATAAAAGCAGGGACTGCCGAGGCGGCAGTCCCTTTGGTTTTGCGAGGGTGATCTCCCAATTCGGATCAGCCATCCATTCCCAAAGTTTGGGACGTGGAACGGCCGTCCGGCAACTGATGGCGATAGTAGTCCACGATATATTCGAGCAGCCGTTTGCTGACCCGGGCTTTATTCAGCTTCAACCCGATCTCCCGGATCAGCGGTTCCATCTGCTCCGAATGCTGACGGTCCGATCGGTCCCCGCAATGATGCAGCGCCAGATATTTCCCTTTCAAGAAAATCGCCGACAATCTGGCCTCAAGGGAAGCCCGCCGGTAAGTCTCCACTTCCAGCTGCCATTCACCGCAATCCAAGCGCGCCGCGGCGCCGTCTCCCCCCGGATTGCCCGTTTGGGCGGCCGGCCGCGCTTGCAATGCCGCGAAGGCCCTTTCCAGCTCGGCCGCCCTCGCTTCCTCCCGGGCCACTTCCGCCTCGGTTACCGCGGGGACCGGGGATTCGTCAAAAGCCGTTTTTTCCCCGATTTCTGCCGGCAACACTTGGATCGGGGCTTCCCGCTTCAACACCGCCAAGGGGGCCGGCGCCATTTCCAACTTCAGCGTCACAATCTGTTTCGGATCGATCTTCAGACGGAGGGTCCGGCCTTCCAAAACCGCAATCGCGGCCTCTTCTTTTTCATTGAGACCGGCATAAGCAGCTTTCTTTATCTTCAAAAAGCTGGTCAGTGTGGCCTCCAGCGGCTGCTCCGCCGGATTGTGCAACCGCACGATCAGCGCCGTGCCATCTTCCGAACGTTTCAGGGCGGTCGCTTTCACGGCGCCGTCCGGAGATTCGACATTCAGCCAGCCGAGCCTGGCGGGCCAAGTTCCCGGGTGCCGGTCGGTCCGGACGATACATAGCTCATGATTGAACTGATCGGCGGCCTCGAGCACCTTACCGGTCCGCCAATCCCCCGGATGCGGATAGAAAGCGTAGTTAAACTCCATTGTCCGTAAGCATTGGGCGTCGGGAACGGCGATCATGGGCCCGGCGTCTCCGGTCCGGGTCAACAGATCGGGCCTGGCGATCCAGCCCACACCGCGCAACAAGGTCAGGGCAATCGTGTTCTGCTCCGGCAGGATCTGGTATTCCGGCAGGCCCTGGTTGAGCACGGCCGCTCCGGCCCCCTTTTGCCGGTCATGGATATCGACGAAAGTGCGCTGTGGAAAAATGGTGGTCGGCTCCGGCTCGCGCGCCCCGATGATGATCCGCTGGACTTCGGGGGAGAGCTTGGAGTCATCGAACGGCGGCGGGATGATCGGCCGCCGAACCACATCAAATTGGGTTTCTGCCTCCGCGAACTCACTGGAGAGCCGGGTCGGAAAGAGCACCCGCAAGCGGTGATCCTTGACCGTATTGCAGACTGTAGTCCGGAATTTTACGACCGCCGAATCGGCGCTGACCGTCAGCCAAGTAACCAGCGGCAGGCGACGCCTTTCGGCACTGCGGCTTTTCCGGTCCGGGCTCAAGCCTTCCGGCACTTCCAGCACGGTACGGATGCGGATCCCGGCTTCCAACGGCCCCATCGCGCACCATTCGATGGCCGCCGGCCGCTCCTTGCTCGTAATCAATTGATCCCGCTCCGGATAGGAATAATTGTATTCATCGCCCGCATCGGCGCCATCCTCGAAGACCAGCAGGTCATGGTAGATGGTTCCGGTCAATTTATCGGTCACTTCCAGCGAACCGTCGTCCCGGACAGCCACCCGCAAATAGCGGTTTTCAATGACCCGCGCGGCAACATCGACCGTGACCGGAAACGGGGGCGCCCCGCCCGCGCCGTGTTCCGCCGCTCCGGGCAGCACATAAAGGCTCTCATAGCCCAGGGCCGGAATCTCCGGCACCCCGATACGCAAACTCCTCCCGCCGTCCCTTTGGAACGGAAGAGCGTTGCCCGCGCTGTCCCGGATGCTGATCTCCGCCGGAAACTCGTCCGGAATGGCAATGACCCCGCCGCGCTGGCGGAATGACGTATTGACGACGATCAGGTTGGCGAGGGCCGCTTCGTAGCCGCCAGTATCAACGTTGGCCGCCAGTTTCCGCAAATCATCATGGAACAGCTCCGCGGCGATCCGCTCGGAACACTCCAGCCTTTCCTCCATGTCGGCATGCACGTCATCGACGCTGACCCCGCAGATGCTATCATGCGGATGGTTCTGCAACAGCAACTTCCAGGCCTTGGTCAGGCAATCCCGGCGGTACTCCCCGCCCAGGCTCCAGAGGATAGCCTCCAGCGGCTCGGCGTATTTTTCGAGCCGTTTTTGGCAGCGGTCATTCTGGATCTTCAAGTACATCCGGCTCGATAACACTCCCGGAAATACCGAGATGTAACGGCCGCTGTAAAGAGCCCCGCGCAAAGTCGGCAATTGGGGCTGCTCCTTTTGGACAGCCGCCAGATATTCTTCGGGAATGCTCTGTATCACTTTAAAATCGCCGCTATTTCCCATTCCCCCTTGGATCAAGGGTAAAACATCATCCGGCTCCATCTCTTGATCGTAACCGTTCATCAGCAACACATTGGCGGTGGAGGCGAGCGGCCGGAGCTTTGCCACTTCGTTGCGGATCCGGCCCTCCATCATGCCGCTCCGTTCGGCCAACCGCATCGCATTCCGGTAGCTGCTTAAAAAATAGATCGCCAGGAGCTTGCCGCCATCCGGCCCCTCCCAGTAAAACTCCGAACGGATCTGCTCCGGTTCCAAGGCCACGCCGCGCCAGACGAACACTCCCGGCAGGTTGAAGCCCCGGTGGATCTGGACCGTCTGGGAGATTTGGCCGAAATTATCCAACAGCCAGCCGGCACGCATCGGCTCGCCGAACTGCCGCGCCACCGCCTCGCCGATCAGCAGGTTCCGGATCAGCGCCTCTTCGCTGACCAGTTGCCAGTCAAGCTGTAAATAATACGGTCCGATCAGCAATCGCTTTTGGTTGACGTATTTTTTTAACCGGGAACGCGAGCGCTCGACATCCTTTCCTTGTAACTCCAACTGCTCCAAATAGTCCTCGATAATTAGGGTCTGTCCATCCAAGACGAACCGGTAAGCCGGCTCCTTTTCCAGCATGCCGAAGAGCGCCTCAAAGAACGGAACCAGCCATTCATTCGTATATTTGCTGCTTAAGTACCATTCACGATCCCAATGGGTATGGGAAATAATGTGGGCGGTTTTCATCGTGTTCATCCAATGACTCCTTTTCCAACTCTACTGAATATGGCGGCGTATCGCTTAACCTTTGACGGCTCCTTCGACCAGTGCCGCGACAATATATCTTTGCAACAAAACAAACAGGACGGCGGTCGGCAAAATTCCCAACACGCAGGCAGCAGCCAAATAATGGGTGGTAACCGCCTCGGTGGTGGATTGCAAATTCACCAACGCCACGGAGATCGGTAGTTTGCTGCCGTCATCCACCAATATGAACGGCACCACGAACTGCGACCAGGCATTCACCGCGATTAACACCGCCACCGAGACGATGCCCGGGGTGATCAAAGGGATCAGGATCCGGCTCAAAGCCTTCAGCCGGCCGCAGCCGTCGATGCGGGCCGCTTCATCCAGCTCCTCGGGGATCGTATCCAGGTACCCTTTCAGATACCAAACCGCAAAGGGCAGGTTGAGCGCGATATAAACCAGAATCAGGGCGACATGGTTATTCAAAAGCCCAATCCTGCCGAAATAGCGGTATAACGGGATTACCACCACCAGCGGCGAGATCATCTGAAAAGTGAGAATTCCGAAGAGCAAGCTCTTTTTGATCGCAAACTTGATCCGGGTAAACGCATAAGCCGCCGGCAGGGCCATCAATAAAGTGCCGCCCACGGTAAACAGGACGATGTAGGCCGAATTGAGCAGATTCTTCATGATCCCGGTATTTTGAATCACAAACCCGTAATTATCGATATTGAAATGTTCCGGCAAAAGTCGCGGCGGCAACTGGAACAATTCCGGCACTGTCTTGAATGAAAGCGACAGCAACCAGATCATCGGGTACAGAAAAAACAGGCCGGTCAATAGATAAAATCCGTAAAGAACGGCCCGTTTCCCAGTTTGGGCTTGGCCTCTCACCATTTTCCTCACGCCTCGCTCTTTTTCATAAAGTAATAATAAACGGCGGCCATCACGGTATTGATCGCCAGCAAAAAGACGGCGATCGCCGAGCCCCGGCCCAGATTGAGCATTTGAAAGATCTGGGAGTAAGCCCCGAGCGCCAGCACCTCGGTGCTTCTTCCCGGACCGCCCCCGGTCAGCGCCATGATCATGTCAAAAGTATTGAACGTATAAATCGTATTGAGGATCAGATTGATCAGGACCACCGGCATGATCGTGGGAATCGTCACATTGGTCAATCTTTGCCAGGCGTTGGCGCCGTCGACCTTGGCGGCTTCCATGATCTCCACCGGGACCGTCTTGAGTCCGGCATAAAGCAGAATCATACTTTGGGCCGTGCCGCGCCAGACATTGGCCACCGTGGCCGAGATGACCGCAATGGCGGGATCGGAGAGAAAGCGAACCGGGCCCGCGCCAACCATGGTCAGCAGGTAGTTTAGCAACCCGCCGGGCGCTTCGCTGTACATCATCCGCCAGATGATGCCGATGATCGCCCCCGGGATGACCATGGACATCAGGACAATCGTGCGGATCAACACCGTGCCTTTCAGATGGAGCTTTTCTCCTTCCGTGACCGAAAACGCGATCAGGAATCCGAGCAGCAGTTGGCAGAGCACGCTGAATGTTACAAAAACACCGGTAACCCTGAGCATATCGGAGAAACCCTGGTCACGAAAGAAGACCAGAAACGATTCGATGGTATAGCTATAATTCAATTGCCCGATCCGGGCATTGGTGAAGCTGAACCGGACTACTTCAAACAAAGGATAAATAAAGACCAGTAACAGCATCACGAAGAGCGGCGCCAGCCAGGGAACCGGGCTTTCGCCCAGTCCCCTCCGCTCTTTGGCGCTACAGTTCCGGTAGTCGTCGCTCGCCAGTTTCATCGTATCAACATCCTTATTTCCGAGAGTTCACATTGCGCCATGCATCGTCCACGGCCTGTTCCGGAGAAGCTTTTCCGGTCAGAACATTGCTGATGGCAATCTGGATCTCCTGAGAGATGGCGGGATAAACCGGGGCCGCCGGCCGGACCCGGGAGTACTGCAACTCCTTTTTAAACTTTTGCGCAAAGGCGTCCGAGTTAAAGAATTGCGCCTTTTCAAAGACGCTCTTGCGCGGCGGCAGATATCCGCCTGCCTTGCACCAGCCTTCCATCCCCGCATTGTCCACATACAAGCTGATGATGAAATCCGCCGCCAATTTCCGTTTCTGTTCGTCCTTGGTGAAGATCGTCGATACCCAGCCGCCGGAGGCGCTGACCCGCACCCCGCGCTTGGCCATGGGAATGGGAGCGACATCCCATTGTTCATTAAAGCGATCGCCGATCACCGAACGCAGTTGGTTGGCCATATTGCTGACGCCCACAAACATGGCCGCTTTGCCGATGGCCAACTCTCCCAGCATTTCGGGGTCGCTTTTATAGTTCAGCACGCGGATGGGAGTGATCCCGGTGTCCACCGTATTTTTGAGGAATTTTAAGTAACTGATCATGGCTTCCCTGTTTTTACCCTGGCCGAAGACTGGTTTTCCGCTCTCATCGACCAACTCGCCGCCGAGTCCCCAGTAATACGGCAGGGTATTCATGGTGACATTCTCATCCCGGCCGGCCGAATAGAGCAGGGTGTCATAGCCTTTGTCCTTCAACTGTTTTCCGAGCTTGAACAGTTCCGGCCAGGTCTTGGGCGGATTCTTCACCAGATCCTTGCGGTAGAAAAGGATCCGGACATCCGTGGTATACCAGAGACCCAGCGTTTTGCCAGCCGGTTTCATCACTTTTTGGGCGAAGGGAAACCAGTCTTTCACATTGAGCTTTTTCTCTTTCATGACATCGTCGATGGGCTGGGCGTATTTCGCGAAATTCGGGAAGATGTACGAATCAATGGCCGCCACGTCCGGGGCCCGGCCCTCGGCCGCCTGGACCAGAATCTTGGCCATCGAATCGTTGATGGCGATGGTGGTTTGAATCGGAGTGATTTTGACATCGGGATGCTTTTCAGCCCATTCTTTCGCCTTTTGCATCAGATACGCCACTTTGGCCTTGTTGGAATCCCCCAGGGAATGGGCGGGAACCGGTTGCCAGGTGATCTCGATCTTGGCATTTTCATTCCCGATCAGTTGCGGAGTGACCACGATCTTATCGTTGGAAGCCCCATACCCGACTGCGCCCAAACTGAGCACGAACAATAGCAACAACCCGATCAGCATTGTTTTCTTCATGATCTCTTCCTCCCTTTTCAATACCGGATACCTAAACCAAGCAACATGGAGCTCTTTTTGGGTTTCATCCACTCCTCTCCGCGGTGCGGTCATCCGCGTAATCGTTCCCGCATTCCCCAAAAAAAATTAGCGGCTGCCGCAAGAGTCACGAATGATCAATTGCGGTCTCAAGTTGATATATTCATAATGGGTTGCCGGCGCCGCCGCCTCTTTGTCCCGGTTAATCCGTTTCAGCAACAGCTCCATCGCTTTTTTGCCCATCTCGTACTTGGGCTGCAGGACGGTAGTCAGCTGAATATCCAGATATTCGTCGATCTCATCATTGTTATAGCCGATGACGGCCACGTCTGCCGGGACTCTCAAATTATGCTCCCTTAATGCCTTGAGCGCCCCAATGGCCAAACTGTCGTTGATGGCGAAAATCGCCGTATTCTTACTCTCGTTCTCGGCAAGATAGCGCCCTACCGCCAAATAGCCGTATTTCCGCTGATTGGTCATTTTTTCGGTAAAAGAGATGATTCCTTCGTGCTCCAAACGGTTATCTCGCAAGGCTTTCCGATACCCTTCAATCCGTTTCTCAATCGTGCTGCAGGGATATTCCGGGCCGATTAGAATCGCGATGTTGCGGTGGCCCAACCGGATCAGGTGCGATACGGCTTCATAAGAGCCGAAAAAATCATCGGTGGTCACAATATCGGTCGCGATCTCCGGGATATATTTATCAATGAAAACAAAGGGGATCCGCTCTTCTTGCAGTCGGCGATAGCATTCGGTATCCACGCCGTAAGTCGGGGCAACGATAATCCCGTCCACCTGTCTTTCGGCGAATAAATTCAGCAATAATTTTTCCTTATGGGGATCACCGTTCGAGCAGCCCAGGATCACGCCGTAATCATTCTGAATGGCGCTGTCTTCGATCCCGTTAAAGATATCGGAAAAGAAATGCCCGGAAATTAAGTCGTTAAAAATCAAGCCGATCGCCATGGAGCGTTTGGAACGCAGCCCACTGGCGAGTTTATTCGGGAAATAGTTTAATTCCTGAGCGGTTTTGATGATCAGATCATAGGTTTCCTTGCTGATGCGCGGCTTATTATTCAACGCGCGGTACACCGTGGTTTTGGAGACTCCGACCTTATTGGCGATATCATGAATGGTTACGGCCATGGCGATTTTCCTTTATGATAGAATGGCTTGCCGGACCAAACTTCGGCGCAATCCTGTTCAACTCCAAAGCTTGGTTTGTCAAATGCGTTATCGGTTACGCAATATAAATTATAAACCGCCGCCAAGATCACTGTCAATGTTTTTCTGAGTAACCAAACTTTTCTGGAGGAGTTGGGAGGAGTTGCTCGTGCGAAAGTCGACCGCTCCAAAAAAGGGGGCCGCCTTTTGGGCAGCCCCTTTTTTTTGGATTCCATTCGATCGCTTTTGTTTAACAACCCTTCCAAAAAACCCGTGCTCAAGCCGCCGGTTTGACCGCCTCGGCCGCGGCTGCGGCCGGGCGTTGGCATTCCCGGTACACCGGGCTGATCACTTTCCGTTCCTTAATATACTGGATCATGGCATCCCGGACCGGAATGCCGGTGTCCTTGATATGCTGCCCCTTCTGGAGCGAGGTGTAGTTGTCGCCGCCGGCGAACATAAAGTCGTTGGCGACCACGGTATACAGTTTATTCGGGTCCAGGGGCTGACCGTTCTCCAGAGTGATCGTTACGATCCGCTGGCCGAACGGTTTGCTCAGGTCGTAGGTGACCTTCAGGCCGGTGACTTGGCCGAAATAGCCGACCTTCGGATTACCCAGGCCGTTCTCGACGGCCTCGCGGACCTGCGCCCCGGTCAACTCCGCGGTGACCAGCGTGTTGTCGAAAGGCATCAGCCGGTAGAGATCGCCCACGGTGAGGACCCCTTGATCCAGGGAGACCCGCAGGCCGCCGCCATTCTGCATGCCGATCTGGGCGCCGGTCAGCTGGCGCATGATGTCGCAAGCCCACTCGCCCATCAGCGACGGGCCTTTGGTATCATGGACCAGGGCCACCTTGGTCTCGCCGATCTGCTCGGAGAGAATCGGTTTGACCTGTTCCAGGTATTGGGCGAGGATCGCCTTGGTGGCCTCATCCTCCTGCAGCGTGCTCTGGCGCAGGAACAAATGGTCCAGCGAAGCCTGGGCCGAGACCACTTTGGGCTGGTCCCTAGCCACGATGAAGCTCAGGCGGCCGACGGAACGGCCGTTATAATACGGCATCACATAGGGGACATTGCCCGCCTTGCCAACCACCATGTCATGAGAGTGTCCGGCGATGATCCCGTCCAGGCCCGGCACTTTGGCCAGGTCGGCGGCTTCGCCGCTGATGGCGCCGGACTTATCCTGCGCGCCGCCCATATGGGTCAGGGCGACGACGATGTCGGCGCCGGCCGCCCGGACCACCGGCACGTAGTGGGCCAGGACCGCCACGGGATCCCGGAACTCAACGTCCTTGACATTCTCGGGGTTGGTCTTCCAAGCCGTTTCCGGCGTGGTCAAGCCGATGAAGCCGACCTTGACCCCGGCGACGGTAATGATCCGGTACGGCTGGGCGTAGGCCACCGGTTGCCCGGTCTTGCGGTCGTAAATGTTGGCCGCCAGGAAGTCGAAGCCGCCGTCCGCCGCCCAGCCGGGAATACGCTGGCTGCCCCAGTCGTACTCGTGGTTGCCGATGGCCGACAGGACGATGCCCGCCTCTTTAAAGCCGGCGCTGACCGGCTTGCCGTAGAGCAGGTTGGACTCGGCGCTGCCCTGATAGTTGTCGCCGGCGCTCACCAAAATGCTGTCCGGATTGGCGGCCTTCAACTTCTTCAGCTCGCCGACCAGGTTGGCGATGCCGATGTTCTTGCCGCTTCTCGCCAGCGAGCCGTGGAAGTCGGTGATCGCCAGCACGTCGACGATCCGGTAGTTCAAGGCGCCGTCCCGGCAGAGCTCGTAGACGTTCAGGGCTTTGACATTGGGAGTACGGCCGTCGAAGGAGGCCGGAATCTTAATCTGCCCGGCCCGGACCTTTTGATAGATCTCCGCTTTGAGCGGGCTGTCAAAATTGACCCCGGTGATCTTCCAGTTATTGTCGAGCTTCGGAGCGACGGTGCCCACCTTCTGGACATAAGCGACGATCAGGTCGCGCAAGCGGCCTTTGTCCCCCAGCTGCTCGTAGGAGTCGTAGACCTTGTCGGCTTCATTGAAGTATTTGTCCTTGACCATGTTGCCGAAACGGTAGTTATTCACGGCCAGGGTGAGGGTCATATCGTCGGTGACCGGCTTGCCTTTGAAGGTCAGGTTCTCGATGCGTCTGCCGGCCGGCGCCGCGATGTTGATCTCGTAATTGACCCCGGCGAACAGGTCGTAATTGTAGCCCCGGATGTACGGATTGAAGCTGACGGTGACGTCGCCCGGCTTGGACTGGTTATAATACTGGGCCGACCATTCCATGTAGTTTTTCAGCTGTTTGCCGGTGACTTTCACCGCGATCAGGGTGTTGGTGTACTTGTAGATGTTGGCGACGTCCTTCTTCTTGAAGTCGCCGGGAACCAGGTTGGAGCTGTTGCTGAAGAGGGCCGCCGCCGAAACATCGGCCCCAGTGTAATAGAGCTGCACCTCATTGATGAAGTCCATCAACGCGGTATCCTGCACCTGGGCGGTGGGGATCCCCGGCAGCACTTCCAGGCCGGGCAGGAAAGCGCCGGATACCTTGCCGATGACTGTGTTCACATCGGCCAGCGATTTGTCGTGGACCCATTGGAACTTGGCCGCCAGGTCCGGGTCGGCCTTCACCGCCAGGGTGTCAATGTTGGTGCTGCTCTTATCCTGGACGGTCCATTTGCCGTTCACTTTGGCCACGGTCAGGTCGATCCGCGAAACTTTGTTCCCGCTGACCTTGGGCTCGACCACCAGCACGCCGTTGATGGTCTGGCCGGGGATGTCGGAATGGGCATGGCCGCAGACCACCGCCGTCAACTCGGGATTGGCGGCGAGCACCGCCTTGAGGCCCGAAGTTTCGTCGCCGTACTCCGGATCGACCCCGATATGCATGACGCCGATGAGCACATCGGCTTTTCCTTTTAATTCGGCGATCACTTTTTTGGTCTCGGAGACCGGATCGGTAAAGGTCAGCCCCTTGAAATTATCGGGGGTGCTGGCCTCGAAGCGCGGCACCAGCGGATTGGTCATCCCGATGATCGCCACCCGGACGCCGCCCTTGTTGATGATCTTGTAGGGTTTGACATAGCGCTTGCCGTCGGCGCGGTAGAGATTGGCCGCCACCACCGTGGCCTTGGAGCCTTTGATGCACCGGTTCAGCACATCCAGGCCGAAGTTGAACTCGTGGTTGCCCGGCGTCCAGGTGTCGTAGCCGATGGCGTTCAACGCCTGGATCATCGGATGGACCGGCTCATCGTTGAAGAGCTCGGCCATATTGTCCTGGATGGTGTCGCCATTGTCCACCACGATGGTGTTGGGATTCTCGGCGCGCACCGCCTTGACGACGGTCGCCACCTTGACCAGACCCGAGCCGGGTTCCTCGCTGTCAATGGCGTAATCCCAGGGGAAAAGCCGGCCGTGGAGATCGCTGGTGCCCAAGATGGTAATCCGGACACTGTTCTCCGCCTGCGCCGCGTGGATCCCCAGGAGCCCGAAGAGCATAACCAGGCTGAGGAGCAAGAGCCACGCTTTTTTCATTCGCAACATCATAACACCTCCAAAGTTATTTTGACAGAATATTGAATTCGCCCATCTCCATCTTTTCCCTGCTCGCGTGAGCGATTCAACAAAATTTAACAACCCTTCCCGGCCCCGTTCCGCCGCCAGCGCGATCCGCTCCGTTTCGGATTAAGAAATTCTTAAGCCCCCCTCCGGGGGTCCGATCCCGGCGCATGAAAAGGCCGCGCTTCCGGCAAGATAAATCAGCGGCGTCATGATTAAATTTGCATCCTTTGCGAAAAACCTTACACGCCCGTTGCTTTCGTAAGGGTCCATGCCGTTGCTGTCGACCGGGAGGCTGCCCATGACCGAGGAACTGATGGCCCGCTTCATCGCCTACCAGCGCCAATTGACCGGACGGGAATACCTGAGCGCCCTCATTCTCTACCTGGCCGCGCCGACCATCGCCGGAGACAAGCCGGCCAGTTTATTGAGTTTCGTCCCCAACCGCCGCCGGCTGGACCTGCTCTGGCAGGAACACCGCCGGGAACTGGCCCGGCGACTGGGACGGAGCTACGGCCTGTCGCTGTGGGAGATGCCGCGCCGCAGCGGCGGAATGGCGGTCCTCTTCCACCACCGCCTGCGGCTGGCCGCGGTGCTGGCGGAGCGGGACAACCGCTCTTTCCTGGCGGAGTCGGGCTACCCGGCGGGCCTCGGCGTCATGGGCTGCCTGAGCCTGCTGCGGCTGCGTTTCCAGAACGGACCCTTCCCGCACGAGGCCGGGATCTTTTTGGGGATCCCCGCCGCCGACGTGCGCGGCTTCATCGCCAACCGCGGCCGGAACTGTCTTTTCAGTCGCTACTGGAAAGTCTATCACCAGCCGGAAGCGGCCGCCGCGACCTTCGCCCGTTTCGACCGGGCCCGGGAGACGGTGCTCCGGGCGCTGCTCGCCGACGGCGGCGAATAATTTCGAATCCGTCGCGCGGAGCGTCGCAAGGCCCCGGAAATTCTTCCCTGGGCTTTTCCGGTTCTGGCGAAGGATTCGGAGGGTCAGCCATGGAAGTTGGAAGGTCTTCTAAGCGGTTTGGAAGAGCTGCTTAACGGAATGGAAGGACTTCCTTCGGAGCGGGAGGAGGTTCTTTTCGTGATTGCCGGTCTTCTCCGGGGAATGGCGGGACTTCCTCGCACTGCAGCAGGGTACTGTCCGCACATTCCCTTGAGCCTCTTCGCACAGGCTGATGCTCGCTTGGAAAGTACTTCTCCCGGACACTGCTGGAGAACATGTAGGTCTTTTTTCAGCGGTTTATTATTGTCGCCTCCGGGGTGTTTCCGCCTGAAGGCGGGCAGGGAGTGAGTCCTACCAAGTTGCATTCTTTCATTTTAGATGCTGAACAAAAATCTCTACTGCCAGATATTTTGTTCAGCATCTTTTTTAAAAAGGATGAATGCAACTTGGTATTACTCCCTGCACCCGGCCGCCCAAGGGGACGCTGCTTCCCCTTGGGTATCCCCGGGGGCGGCCGGTCCGTCCTTGGACCGGTAAGGTAAATGGACATGGATGGTTTGCCGCCGGCCTCCCTTGCCGGCGGCTTCCGGGTCCGTTCCGCGCTGCCGACGGCGGTGATTTCATCCGCCATCAACGCCGCGTCGCCGCCTTCCTTGGCGGCGGGACCCGTTTTACCCTAGTTCACCAGAGAATAGAGACCCAAAGATAGAATGAGATAGGGCGGACCACAGCGGTCAGCGCGGCGTTGCTTTCTCGCACAGGATTAAAATTCCCAGCGGCAACTCTTCTGCATGAAAAAACCCCCTATCTCTAATCAAGGGGGTTTTCAATCGATTTACCTTAATGACATCCGGTGAATTTCATGATTTCACGGCAGGCAGCTCTCGCCCATCAGATACTGGTCGCACTCCCGGGCCGCTTCGCGGCCCTCGTGAATGGCCCAGACGACCAGGCTCTGGCCGCGCCGCATGTCGCCGGCGGCGAAGACGCCTTGGACATTGGTGGCGTATTGGCCCTCGGCGGCCTGGGCGTTGCTGCGGCTGTCCCGGGCCACGCCGAGCTGGTCGAGGAGCGTATCCTCGGGACCGAGGAAGCCCATGGCCAGGAGAACTAGCTGCGCCGGCCAGACCTTTTCGCTGCCCGGAATCTGTTTGGGCAGGTAGCGGCCGTTCGCGTCTTTCTCCCAACGGACCTCGACGGTATGGACCTCCTTCAGCCGGCCTTCCGCGTCGCCGACGAACTGAACGGTGTTGATGCAATAGATCCGCGGGTCGACGCCGTAGACCGCCAGGGCTTCCTCCTGGCCGTAATCGACCTTGAGTACCTTCGGCCACTGCGGCCACGGATTGTCGGAAGTCCGCTCCAAGGCGGGCTGGGGCACGATCTCGAACTGCACCAGGCTCTTGCAGCCGTGGCGCAATGCCGTGGCCACGCAGTCGGTGCCGGTGTCGCCGCCGCCGATCACGATCACGTCTTTCCCCTGGGCGGAGATATAATCGCCGTCCCGGTGCTCCGAATCCAGCAAGCTCTTGGTATTGGCCTTCAGGAAATCCATGGCGAAATGGACCCCGGCCAGGTTCCGGCCCTGGATCGGCAGGTCGCGGGGCTTGGTGGCGCCGCCGCAGAGCAGGACCGCGTCGTGCTCCGCCAACAGGCGGTCGGCGGGATAGTCCTTGCCCACCTCGACGCCGGTCCGGAACTGGACCCCCTCGGCGGCCAGCAGCCCGACTCGCCGCGTCACCAGGCTCTTATCCAGCTTCATATTGGGAATGCCGTACATCAGCAGTCCGCCGACCCGGTCCGCCCGTTCGAAGACGGTCACCGAATGCCCGGCCCGGTTCAACTGGGCCGCGGCGGCCAACCCGGCCGGGCCGGAGCCGACCACCGCCACCCGCTTGCCGGTGCGGAGCGCCGGCGGTTCGGGGACGATCCAGCCGGCCGCGAAGGCCCGGTCGATGATGTCACATTCGTTATGCTTGATGGTCACCGGCGGTTCATGAATGCCCAGCGTACACGAGCCTTCGCACGGCGCCGGACAGACCCGGCCGGTGAACTCCGGAAAATTGTTGGTTTTGTGCAACCGCTGCAGCGCTTCGCGCCATAACCCCCGGTACACCAGATCGTTCCATTCGGGGATCAGGTTGTTCAGCGGACAACCGGAAGCCATGCCCTTGATCAAAATACCGCTATGACAGAACGGAATGCCGCAGTCCATGCAGCGGGCCCCCTGAGTCTGGCGCTGCTCGGCCGGGCCGGGCAGATGAAACTCCCCCCAGTCGGCGAGCCGTTCGCGCGGCGGGCGGTCCGGCGGCACTTCGCGTTGGTATTCCATAAATCCGGTAGGTTTACCCATTGTACTTCCTCCAGTCAAGATCGGGGTGCAATCCGAAAAATATGTCATCCGGGAAACCGGCAGCCGTCATCAGCTGCCGCTGACCCGTTTCAAATCGCTCTTATTGGCCTCGAAAGCCAGCATGAAGGCTTCCTCGGGGCTGACGCCCGAGGCCTGCAGATCGTGCAACGCCTGCAACACCCGCTGATAATCGCGGGGGATCACCCGCACGAAACGCGGCAGGTACTCCGGCCAATGGGCCAGAATGCGCCGGGCCCGCTCGCTTCCGGTAAAGGCGGCGTGCCGCTCGACGAGCGTCTTGACCTCCTGAATCTCGGCCGCGTCGGCCAGAGACTGCAGGTCGACCATCTCCGGATTGCAGCGGTGCTTGAAATCGCCGCTCTCATCCAGCACATAGGCGACTCCGCCGGACATTCCGGCGGCGAAGTTCCGGCCCGTCGGCCCCAGGATGACCACCCGGCCGCCGGTCATATACTCGCAGCCGTGGTCGCCGACGCCCTCGACCACCGCCTTGACGCCGCTGTTCCGGACGCAGAAGCGCTCGCCCGCCAGGCCGCGGATGTAGGCTTCGCCGCTGGTGGCGCCGTAAAAGGCCACGTTGCCGATGATGATGTTCTCCTCCGGCCGGAACGACGCCGCCGCGGGCGGCTGAACGATGATCTTGCCGCCGGACAATCCCTTGCCCAGATAATCATTGGCGTCGCCCGTCAGATTCAGGGTCACGCCGGGCGGCACGAAGGCCCCGAAGCTCTGGCCGGCCGAACCTTCGAGCCGCAGCCGGATGGTGTCTTCGGGCAATCCCTTGGCGCCGAAGCGCTGGGTGATCTCGCTCCCCAGCATGGTGCCGACCACCCGGTTGGTATTGCGGATCGCCACGGCCACTTCGACCGGAGTGCCGTCCTGCAATGCCGGAGCGCACTTCTCCAGCAGCGTCCGGTGGTCCAGCGCCTGGTCCAGCTGGTGGTTCTGACTGATCTGGCAGTAGCGGCCCACCTCCGGCCCGACCTCCGGCTGGTACAGGATATTGGTGAAATCGAGATACTTGGCTTTCCAGTGCTTGATGTCCCGTTTCGGTTGCAATTTATCGGTCCGGCCGATCATCTCGTCGATGGTCCGGAAACCGAGCTCGGCCATAATCTCCCGCAGGTCCTGGGCGATGAAACGCATCAGGTTCACCACGTACTCGGGACGGCCCTTGAATTTCTTGCGCAGTTCGGGATTCTGGGTGGCGACCCCGACCGGGCAGGTATCCAGGTTGCAGACCCGCATCATCACGCAGCCCATGGCGACCAGCGGCAGCGTGGCGAAGCCGAACTCCTCCGCGCCCAACAGCGCGGCGATGGCCACGTCGCGGCCGTTCATCAGCTTGCCGTCGGCCTCCAGCACCACCCGGCTGCGCAGGTTGTTTAGGAGCAAGGTCTGATGGGTCTCGGCCAGGCCCAGCTCCCAGGGGAGGCCGGCATGGCGGATGCTGGTCCGGGGCGAAGCGCCGGTCCCGCCGTCGTAACCGCTGATCAGGATGAGATCGGCCCGGCCCTTGGCCACCCCGGCGGCCACGGTGCCGACGCCGACTTCCGAGACCAGCTTGACGCTGATCCGGGCCTGGCGGTTGGCATTCTTCAGGTCATGGATCAATTCGGCCAGATCCTCGATGGAATAGATATCGTGGTGCGGAGGCGGCGAGATCAGGCCCACGCCCGGCGTGGAGTGGCGGGTCTTGGCCACCCAAGGGTAGACCTTTCTCCCCGGCAGCTGGCCGCCTTCGCCCGGCTTGGCTCCTTGGGCCATCTTGATCTGAATCTCCCGGGCGTTGACCAGATACTCGCTGGTCACGCCGAACCGTCCCGAAGCCACCTGCTTGATGGCGCTGCAGCGCGAATCGCCGTTGGCCTCCGGCTGGAAACGGGCCGGATCCTCGCCGCCCTCGCCGGTATTGCTCTTGCCGCCGAGGCGGTTCATGGCCACGGCCAGGCATTCGTGAGCCTCCTGGCTGATGGAGCCGTAAGACATGGCGCCGGTCTTAAAACGACGGCAGATGGCGTCCACCGACTCCACTTCCTCCAAGGGAATCGGCTGGCGGTCCTTGAATTCCAGCAGCCCCCGCAGGGTGCTCTGCTGCCCGGATTCGCCGCTGATCAGCGTCGCATACTGTTTATATAAAGAATAATCCTCGTTCCAACAGGCTTGCTGCAAGGTGTGAATGGTCTCCGGATTGTACAGGTGATACTCGCCGTCCTTGCGCCATTGATAGACCCCGCCGCTCTCCAGCGTCGCCGGTCCGGCCTGGCGTTCGCCGAAGGCCTCTTCGTGCCGGAGCAGCGCTTCCCGGGCGATGATGTCCAGGCCGATGCCGCCGACCCGCGATGGCGTCCAGGAGAAATAGCGGTCGATGACCGTCTGATTCAAGCCGACCGCCTCGAAGATCTGAGCTCCCTGATAGCTCTGGATGGTGGAGATCCCCATCTTCGACAGGACTTTGACGATCCCCTTGACCACCGCCTTGATGTAGTTCTTAACCGCTTTGGCCTGGTCGATTCCGGAGAGCAGCTCCTCCCGGATCAATTGGTCGACCGTCTCAAAGGCCAGATAAGGATTGATCGCCGAAGCGCCGTACCCCAGGAGCAGGGCGAAATGGTGCACCTCGCGCGGCTCCCCGGACTCGACCACCAGACTGACCTGCGTCCGGACCTGTTCCCGGATGAGATGGTGATGCAGGCCGGCCACGGCCAGCAGCGCCGGAATCGGCGCCAGCTCCCGGTCGACGCCCCGGTCGGACAGGATCAGGATGTTGGCTCCGGCCGCGATCTGGCGGCTGGCCTCCTGGCAAAGCCGGTCGAGCGCCCTCTCCAGGCCGGACCCGCCCTCGCTCGCCGGGAAGAGCATCGGCAGGGTGACCGCCTTGAAGTCGGGCCCGTCGAGATGAGCCAACCGCGCCAGCTCGCCATTGGTCAGGATCGGGATCTCCAGCTTGATCTGGTGGCAGCTCTGGGGCTGCGGGTCCAGAATATTCCCTTCCGACCCGAGATAGCTCTCGGTGCCGGTGACGATCTCCTCGCGCAACGCGTCGATGGGCGGGTTGGTAACCTGCGCGAAGAGCTGTTTGAAGTAATTATAGAGCAGTTGGGGCTGGTCCGACAGGACCGCCAACGGAATATCGGTGCCCATGGCGCCGGTGGGTTCCACCGCGTCCTGAGCCATCGGAGCCAGGATCTTGCGCAGCTCCTCGTAGGTATAACCGAAACCGCGCTGCCGCCGGAGCAAAGCCGCATGATCCAGCTTGATCGAGGCGGGCGCTTCCGGCAAGTCGGCCAGGCTGAGCAGATAACGGTCGAGCCATTCCTGGTACGGCAGGGCCTGGGCCAGGCTCTGTTTTAATTCCTCGTCGGCGATGATCCGCCCGGCCCCAGTATCAATGAGCAACATCCGGCCCGGCTGCAGCCGGCCCTTGTAGGCGATCTCCTGCGGCGGCAGATCGACCACTCCGACCTCGGAGGCCAGGATGACCAGGTCGTTCTTGGTCACGTAATAACGAGCCGGCCGTAGGCCGTTCCGGTCGAGCACCGCGCCGACGATCTTACCGTCGGAGAAGGCCATCGCCGCCGGTCCATCCCAGGGTTCCATCAGGCAGCTGTGGTATTCGTAGAAGGCCCGTTTGGCGGGGTCCATGCTCTCATGCTTGGACCAGGGCTCGGGAATCATCATCATCATGGCGTGCGGCAACGAACGGCCGGAGAGCATCAGAAACTCCAGACACTCGTCGAACATCGAAGAGTCGCTGCCGTCGGGGCTGATCACCGGACGCACCTTGTCGATATCCGGGCCGAACAGGGTCGACTGGAACATCGATTCCCGGGCGTGCATCCAGTTGATGTTGCCGCGCAGGGTATTGATCTCGCCGTTGTGAATCAGGTAGCGGTTGGGATGGGCCCGCTCCCAGCTGGGGAAGGTGTTGGTGCTGAAACGCGAATGGACCACCGCCAACGCGCTCTCCACCGCCGGATCCGAAAGATCCGGGAAGAAGGCGATCACCTGCTCCGGAGTGAGCATTCCCTTATAAACGATGGTGCGCGCGGAAAGACTGGCCACATAGAAAAAATGACCGCCATTCATACCTGAATAGCGGATCGCTTTTTCCGCACGCTTGCGGATCACATATAATTTCCGTTCAAATGACAGATCGTCACGCTGGTCCGAGCCACGCTGGATGAAAACCTGTCGAATGCAAGGCTGGCAGACCCGGGCGGAACTGCCCAAGGTAGCGCCGTCGGTGGGCACAGTCCTCCAGCCCAACAGCTGCTGGCCCTCCTCCGCCACCAATTCATTGAATAATTGCTCGCAAGCCTGGCGCGCCTCCGCATCCGGCGGCAAAAAGACCATTCCCACGGCGTACGCTTGCGGTTCGGGCAGTTCGAACCCCAGCCCGGCACAGGCGTTCCGCAAAAAGCGGTGCGGGATCTGCAATAAAATACCGGCGCCATCACCGGTATTGGGTTCGGCGCCCCGGGCACCGCGATGATCCAAATTACAAAGGACCGTCAAGCCTTGCTGGACGATCTGATGGGACTGGAGGCCTTTGATGTTGACCACGAAGCCGATGCCACAGGCATCATGCTCGTGTTGCGGGTCGTAAAGACCCTGTCTCTGAGGAATTCCGTCTCGTTTCATTTCCGTTCAACCTTTCTACTCAAGACAATTTATGACCCGGACGGGTCACAATACTATGCCGCGACCTTCCGGCCATCCGGCGGCGAACGTCGTTGCATAGCTCAAAAATATAACATTGATTTCCGTATTGCGGAAATGATTTCCGCATTTCAGGATAGTTACTTAAAATTTTATAATCTGAACCCTTGAGTGTCAATATGTTTGACAAAAAATACAATATACAACGTTTCCTTACCAAGGGTCATCAACGGCATAATGCCTGCGAAGACTGATTTTTTATGAATCCCGCGACTTTCGGGAACTCACAATTCCCAGTAATATTTATTCATTGGAGAGTTTTAGAAGCCATGTGATAAAGTCCTCAAATTCGGAAATCACTCTTTCAAAGGATTAAAAATCGACTTTATCACTTGCTTCTCTGAGCTTTTGTGTTCACCCTGGCCTTCGGACAGGGTTTATCACAACGCTTTTAGAAGGGCGCCACCAGGGCGGACGAGACCAGCGTGGCATAATCGGCCCGGGCGTGTTCGATGACCTGCCGGGCTTCGGCGGCGTCATAAACATCGGAGATCTCAATGTGCCGCGGCGCGACGAGGGAATCTTCGGGGGATTCCTTGTAGGTAAGGAAGTAGTGTTTCAACCGTTCCAGCAATCCGCGCGGGACCTGGCCCAGATTGGTGCATTCCCCGAAGACCGAGTCCTGGAGCAGGACCGCGATGATTTTATCGTCGACCTCGGAGCGGTCGAAGAGGCGGAATCCGCCGATCGGCCGGGCCGAGACCAGAATGCCGCTGCGGTTGATGGTGCTCTCGGTCAGCACGCAAATATCCAACGGATCCCGGTCGCCGCGTTCCACCGGGCGGCCGCATCGGGCCGCGGCGAATTGGGCCACCGCCTGATCGCAGTAAGTGCGGGGGACGAACCCGTAAAGCGTCGGGCAGAGGCTGGAGTATTTGTGGGGCCGGTCCAGTTTCAGATGGCCGGAATCCTTATCAATCTCATATTTGACAGTATCGAAGGGAACGGTCTCAATGAAGGCGTTGACGATCTCCGGGGCGTATTCTCCGGCGGAGATCCCATGCCAGGGATGGGCTTGAACGAGCGATCCGGCTCCAGCGAGATTCATCTTGGTCCTCCTCGGATTAATCTCCCTGTTAGTTTTCAGCCTCGACCGTCCGGCTATACATCTCATTCCGCCCCCGGCTTGAATAATCGATAAAAAAAGCCCGGTGATTCGGGAAAGCAATAGCGTACCCAAACCAACCGGGCAAAAAGAAGCGCGTGCTTATGGAGCGAAGCTTTATTTTACCTTGAAGACCATCTGGGTCGGGCTGACGAACTTCAGCGCCACAATCAGGCAGGCCAATGCAGTGGTGAAATAAACGACCGCCATGGCGTCGATGGCCTGGGCGGGCCGGGCCCCGGCCGCGTAGGCGTCGGCGTACAGGGCGACGATCAGCGTCTGTGACTTGCCCCCGGCCACCAGGTAGGTCAATTCGAACATCGAGATGGTTTTGACCACCGACAAAATCCCGGCGGTGAGGATCCCCGGCATGGTCAGCGGCACCAGAATTTTGAAAAAAGTCTGCAACTTGCTGGCGCCGAGCATCTTGGCGGCCGCTTCCAGATTGACCCCGATCTGTTCGATGAAGGGAGTCAAAATCAGGATCATAAAGGGCACGATCGGCACCAGGTTGGCCAGTACCACGCCGCTGACCCGGCTGGCCAGGTGAAACTTATAGAGCACGGTGGCCAAGGGAATACCGTAAGCCATCGGCGGGACGATCATCGGTAACAGAAACAGCGACATCAGAAAGCCCTTCAGCTTAAAGTTGTAGCGGGCCAAAGCATAGGCCGCCGGATAGGCGATGAGCAAGGAGATCAGGACCACCACGATGGTCACCGTAAAAGTGACGCTCAACAGATTGGGTATATCATGGTCGGTCATGACGTACTGATACCATTCGAAGGTGTAGATTTTGGGGAGAAATCCCGAATACCAGCGTTTGCTGACGGAGTTGAGGATAACCGTCAGTAAAATCCCGCAAATATTCAGGCTATAAATAAGGATCGCAATCATAAAGACGATCTTGGAGATACTCCATTTCTTTTGCAAGGTCATGCCCCCACTTTCTCACATCACAATTTCAGCCTTTGCCGCCGCTAATGGAGGCGCTCTTGAAGACCCGGGACCGCCAGAAAAGCACCAGCATCACGACGAATAATTCGATCGCGGCCATGATCATGGAGACCGCGGAGCCCATATTGAAATCGAATTTCTCGAAGGCCCACTGGAAAGCGGCGATCGAGATCACCCGGGTCGGTCCCGAAGGCTGCCCCAACAAGACCGCCGAGGGAAAGACCGAGAAAGCCATCACAAAGTTCAGGCAGAAAGCGATGGCGATCCCCGGCACCAGCAACGGAAAGAGGATCCTCCGGAAGGTCTGCCAGCGGCTGGCGCCCAGAATCTTGGCGGCCTTCTCCAGGTCGGGATTGATCCCCGAGATATAGCCGAGCAGCATGAGGAAGGCAAAGGGAAACCCCTGAATGATCAGGGAGATCATGACGCCGAGATAATTATGGGTGAACTGGAACGGCGCGCCCCGTTTCACCAGGTGCAGCGCCATCAGGAGCTGATTCAGCCAGCCGTTGGGCCCCATGTAGGTGAGCATTCCTTCGGCCACCAGCACGGTTCCCAGGGTGATCGGCACAATCAGGAAGAAGGTGATCAGCTTCTCCCCCTTCATGCCGTGGCGCATGAAATAAGCGAAGGGTATCGCCAGGATCACATTGAGCAAGGTCGCCGGCAGCGCCAGTCCCAGGGTAACCCCGATGGTCCGGGCTTCCCACTGGTCGGTGAAGAACTTCAGATAATTATCCAGGGTGAAAGCGCCGTCGGCATCGGTCAGGCTCAGATAGAAGCCGTGAAAGAACGGATAGATAAACAGCGCGATAATGAAGACGATCGCCGGCAGCAACGTCAAAAAGAGGGCCCGATCCCACTTGTTCGTATTATTCATGGCGGCTAACCTTCTTTCGTAAAGACCTGAATCTTTTCGGGCGCGATCGTCAGCCGGATCGTCTCGCCCTGGTCCACCCGGGCCTCCGGCCGTAGATCGATCCGGACGCCATTGGTAAAGCTGGCCGCCACCTGGCTGGTCTGGCCCAGGTATTCGACCACGTCGACCTGGCATTCCTGCTGGTTGGGGCCGTTTTCGCCCAGGGCGATGTCCTCGGGCCGGATGGCCGTGTAGACGGGTTGCCGCTTTTGGAAGGCCGCCATCAGGCCGGCCCGTTTGGCCTGGGCCGCCTCCGGCCCTAGCCGCGATGCCAGTTTGACGCCTTGGACGTTGAGCCGGACTTCCAGCTCCGCGCCGCCCTCGGTGATCGTTTCGATCTCGGCCGGCCAAATATTGCGGAAGCCCATGAAGTCGGCGACGAACAGGTTGGCCGGCTGCGAGTAGACCTCCTCCGGCGTGCCCACCTGCTGGATATGGCCGCTTTTCATCACCACGATCCGGTCGGAGAGCGCCAAGGCTTCCTGTTGATCGTGGGTGACATAGATGGAGCTGATCTGGAGCCGGTTATGGATGGACTTGATCTCGTAGCGCATATCGATCCGCAGCTTGGCGTCGAGGTTGGACAGGGGTTCATCCAGCATCAGCAGGCGCGGCTCCATCACGATGCAGCGGGCGATGGCCACCCGTTGCTGCTCTCCCCCGGACATCTGGTTGGGGAATTTCTCCTCGTACCCTTCGAGGTGGACCATTTTCAACACGCTCTTGACCCGTTCCCGGATCACCTGCTTGTCGAGTTTCTTCAGTTCCAAGCCGAAAGCGATGTTATTGAAGACCGTCAGATGCGGGAAGAGCGCGTAGTTCTGAAAGACCATCCCAAATTCGCGTTTTTCCGGCGGCACGCTGTGCACCCCGTCATCGATGCATTCGTCGTCGATGAACATCGCGCCGCTAGTGATGGGGATGAGGCCGGCGATGCAATTCAGCGCGGTCGACTTGCCGCAGCCCGACGGTCCCAGGAAGGTGATGAACTGGCCTTTCTCCAGCGTCAGATTGAAATTATTCAGCGCTTGCTTGGGGCCGAATGACTTGCAGACATTTTTGATGGTAAAGGTTTTAAAATCCCTCATATGCTTATCACCGTCACCGTTCTTTTTCATTTTGTTGCCGCATTTTGCGAAAGCCTTGACGGATTTGGAGCGAAAAGCGCGAACAAAGCCGTTTATGCTTTCGCAAAATGCTATTACGATGAAGAGACGTCTGGCAACGTCTCTTCACCGCATTACCCGTGGCAGGACTTACTTTTTAATCTTGGAGCCGACCAGGCGGTCCCACATGTCCATCGCTTCCACCATCGGTTTGGAATCCAGTTGCGTGGCGGACGGGAAGGATTTGATGGCCTTCTCATACTCGGGCCGCATGGCCGCCTTCACCTTGTCCTGGCTCTCCTTGGGGGCCATGTTGATGGTGACGCCCTTGATGGCCGGACCGGGATAGAAGTAGCCGCTGTCATAGGTGACGGCTTGATTCTGGGGTTTCATCAGGAAGGCCATCAATTCCAGGGTGGCCTTCTTGCGGGCGTCGTCGAGCCCTTTCGGGATGCACATGAAGTGGGCGTCCGTCACCCAGGTGGTCTTCTTTAGGAAGAAGCCCTTGTAGGTCTGGGGAATGACTTCGAGGATCCGTTGGTTCATGTCCCAGCCCAGGTGGCTGGCGACCATCCAGCGGGTGCCCTCGCCCAACTCTTTGAAGGTGATGGCGGTTCCGGTCGGATAATAATCGATGTATTGATCCAGTTCCTTCAGGAACTTCCAGGTCTTATCCCAGGTCTTGGGGTCTTTTGGATTCTTGTCGCCCAGAATGTAAGGGAGCCCTTGCAGGAAGGCGCGGCCCGGGCCGGAGTTGGCCGGCCTGGCGTAGAAGAATTTGCCGGGGTTGGCTTTGCACCATTCCAGCAATTCCTGGGGCGTGGTCGGAACCTTCTTCACTTTGTCCGGGTTATAGGTGAACATCGGGCCGCCGGGGCAGTACACATAGGTGATGCCGAACCCTTCGAACAAGTCGTAGGCTTGTTTGGCGCCCGGCAGATAATTTTTCTCCAGGTTCGGGAAGTACTCTTTATAGGCGGGCATCAATTTCTCCCACAGCTTCATCTCGACTCCGGAAGCCATCGCGTCGTAACCGGTCAGCACCAGAGTGGTGTCGAGGTTGCCGGCGAGTTGCTGGGCCTTGATCTTGGCCGGCAGCTCGGGAGCGGTCGCCTTGATAAACTCAATGTCCGAAACCAGTTGGGGATTGAGCGCCTTAAAGGCGTCGATGGCCGGCTTGGAAAGCTGCAGGTTGCCGGCAACGTCGATGATGCTCAGCTTGACCGGTTTCTCGGCGCCGAAGCCCACCGAGAAGATGCTGAACACGGTCACGATCACCAAAAAGAGGCTTAGAAACTTCAATCTTTTCACTTGGACTACCTCCCCTTATTTTTATAGAAGCTCGCGCTTCTTTCCATGAGTTAAAAATACCAGGAGCGGCGGACTCTTACCTCTATACAAAGTTGTCAATTATAGCACAATCTTGTAATGGAAACGAAATGAAACCGTAACTCATTTTTAAAAAGGAGAAATGCGCCGAAAGCTGCGGGCGGGATCGGAGTAGCGCGCGGCGGAGCTGGAAACGCCGCCGCAAGAGGGTGAAAAGGCACGGGAAGGGCCGCCGGCCGGTTTGGCGGAACCGTCAGAGCGTTCTCCAGGCCGTCCAAACCCTTCAGAAGGTCTGCCGGAAACTTTAGCGGAAGCTCCCTCCCCTGGGGCGGGACCGCAAAAGGAAGGAGCGGAACCGCCAAGCGGCGGAGCCGGGTTGCCGGCGGGCGGCGCGGCCCGGCGGGACGATTCGGCGGAGGTTACCTGCGATGGGGCTGGCTTAATGCCCCAGCGGATTGGCCTTGTACTCGGTCGGCGTCATGCCGCAGCTCTTCTTGAAGACCCGGGCGAAATAGTTGGGGTCGCGGTAGCCCACTTGGAAACAGGCGTCCTTGACGCTGCTCAAGGGGTCGGCCAGGATCAGCTTGGCCTGTTGGATGCGGAGGGCGGTCAGATAGTCCAGAAAGGTGGCTCCCAATTCCTTCTTAAAAAGCTTGCTGAGGTAAAAGGGGCTGATCCGGATGGCCTCGGCTACCTCCTCCAGGGAGATCTCCTTGCTGAAATGCTCCTCCAGGTAAGCGACGGCCCGGGCCAGCAGGGCATTGGCGCGCGAGATTTTGAGCCGGTTGATCTCGCCGATCTTGGCCATCAGGAACTGTTTGGCAAAAGCCTTGACCTCCCTGCCGCTCTCCTGGAGGAAGAGATCCCGGCGCAGCGCCACGGGGTCCGCCCCGAACTCGTTCAGATTGGCGTTGAGCCCGGCCTCGCGAAGCAGCGCCAGCAGCAGCTGGTAGCTGCGCTCCTTCAGTGCGTCGAGGCCGGCGCCGTCCAGGGAAAACCACTCCAGAATCTCCTCCAACAGTCGCAGCGCGGCTTCGGAATCGCCCTGGATCAGCTGCTCGCAGAGGGACCGTTCCTTATTAAAGGGATAGGCCTGGCCGGCTTCGCCCTTGTGAATGTCGCCGTAGCTGTTCAGCGCGCCCGGCGCCGGTTCGTAGCGCAGCGCGAATTTGGCCTGCAGGAAGGAGGCGTAGATGCCCGCGCTGTCGCTGCAGAGATTGCCGATGCCCACGTTGACGGTGAGCTCCAGTTCCAGTTCGAGCGTTTCCTTGATGGCCGAGAGCAGCTCGACTCCGGCGAGCCGGGCTCCGTATTCGTCGAGCCCCGGGTCGAGCAGGAGCAGCAGGTCGATCTCCTGCCCCACCAAGCCGGTCAGGCAGTCGTAGCCCCGGTCGGCCAGGATGAGCTTGACCCGCTCCAAGGCGGTCTTGCGCCGGAGGGTCCACTCGATCCCCGCCCCTCCGCCCGGGGCACGGCCGTCGTCCAGAGCCAGCACGGCGAAGACGAAGGAATGGCTTTGCAGGTTGACCAGGCTGAAATACTCCCGGATCAGTTCCTCTTCGGCCTCGCCGCGGACGATCAGCAGCAGCAGCTCTTCCTTTAAAAACTGCGTCACTTGGCGCAGCCGCTCCGCCATCTCCTCCTCCTGGCGCTGGCGGGTCCGGTGATCGTCGATGATGCCGGTCACTTTGCGCAGCACCGCCACGATCTCGTCGGCCGGCGCCGGCTTGGTGATGTATTCGTCGGCCCGCAGCGAAACGGCGTCTTTGGCGTAATGGAAGTGGTGATAGGCGGAGATCACGATCAGCCGGCACTCCGGCAGCTCGGTCCGGATCCGGGCCGCCGCCTCCAGGCCGTTCAGGCCGGGCATCTTGATATCGAAGAAGATGACGTCGGGCCGGAATTCGAAGGCCTGCTTGACCGCTTCCCGGCCGTTGGCCGCCTCGCGCATCTCAAACACCGCGCCGAAATGCTCCCGCACGATAAAGCGGATGGCCTCCCGCTCCAGCGGCTCGTCATCGGCGATCAACAGTTTATACATGCTGGGGCCTCCATTCGTCGCAATCTCAGGATGACCACGGTTCCCAGGTCCGGTTTGCTCCAGATGCGGAAGGCCCCCGCTTCCTTGCTGAAAAGCTCGATCCGCTCCTTCACGTTATTCAGGCCGATGCCGGTGGTATGCCCCTGGTGGCGGCCGGCCTCCCCTTCGCCGGTCAGGAGCTGGCGCAGCTTCGCGGGGGGAATGCCGGTGCCGTCATCGATGACCTTGATCAGGGTGACGCCGTCGCCCGCCGTGATCTTGACCCGTACCGCGCCGCCCCGCTCCTTGGGCTCCAGTCCGTGCACAATGGCGTTTTCGACCAGCGGCTGCAGGGTGAGGCGGGGGATGGTCACTTGGGCGATGTCGGCCCGGCAGACCAGGCTGAATTGGATCCGGTCGCCGAACCGGGTCTGCTGAATATTCAGATACTCCCGGACGATGGCCAGTTCCTCACCGAGCGGCACCTCCCGGTTGGCATGGCCCAGATTGTAGCGGAAGATCCGGGCCAAGGCCTCGATGAGCTCGGTGGTCTTGCGGGCCCGCTCGAACATGGCCAGCCGCATGATGGCGTTGAGCGTGTTGAAGAGGAAATGCGGGTTGATCTGGGACTGCAGGGCCAGGAACTTGGCCTCGGTCAACTGGTCGGAGATCTTGAGGTTCTTATACTCCTCTTCGTGCAGCTTCCGCTCCAGATCGGATTTGGAGGTGATCTCCTGGATCATCTGCTCGATGCTCTGGGCCATCTTGTTGAAGGCGACGGCCAGGATGTTGATGTCCTCCGAGAAGTCGAGCGGCAGTTTTTCGGTCTTGAAATTGCCTTTGGCGATATTGCTGGAGAAGTGGGCCAGCTTCCGCAGGGGCTCGGTAATGCTGCGCGAGAGGATCAGCACGCCGAGCAGGCTGAAGACGGTGATGCCGATCACCGAGCCCAGATTGAGCAGACGGATGAAGCCCACCCGCTGATTCAGCCGCTGGTGGTACCATTCTCCCTCGGTCAGCTTGGTGTCCAGCAATTGCTTGATGTAGCTCTCCAGATAGGTGGAGATGCTCTTGAGCGCCGCGTACTCGCTGGAAAAATCGGCGCTGCCCGGCTCGGCCTCCAGCAGCTGGGCCGCTTTCTCATCGTAAGCGGCGAGGCTGTTCCGGATCGACTTGCTCCAGAGGTATGTCTCCAGCGTGGCATTTTTGCTGTCGATCTCCAGGGCCAGGCGGTCCACCCGGCGCCGGTAGTCCAGAAAAGCATCCTTGGCGGCGCGGTCCCGGGTGGTGATATACTCCTCCAGATAGTTCCGGCCCTGAACCAATTGCATCGATAAGCTGTTCACCCGGGTATAATCCCTGAGCATCGCGTTGAACTCATCCATCGCGATGTACGCCCGGTAGTAGAAGTACAAATTCACCAGGCTGGTCATGACGATCAACGCGGTCATGAAAATGATCAGTTTGGTCCGGATCGATAGCTTTCTGACTTTATCCCGCCAATTCCCGCCCGCCATGCTCTCCTCCCGGAGCTTATCCGCCTCCGTCCCGCTCATTCGGTGGCGCGGATCCGCTCGATCAAGCGTTTATATTCCCGACCATGGACCAGATATAGAGGTTCCACCGCTTTTTTGAACTTTTCCTTCTCGGCATCGGCCAGGTGAATTACGATCCCGCCCTTGCGGCGGACCTCCGCTTCCAGGTCGGCCTCCATGGCCGCCGAAGCCCGCCATTCCTTTTTCACCGAATCCCGGGCCGCGGCCCGGATCAGCGCTTGGTCGGCTTTACTCAGCCGCTCAAAGGCGGTCTTGTTGGCCATCAGCACTTCCGGCGTGCGGGTATGCGTATCCACGATATAATACTTGGCCAGCTGATAATGGCGGCCCGCGTAATAACTGGCCCAATTGTTCTCGGCCCCGTCCACCTTTCCCAGCAGGAGCGCGTTATAGACCTCGCTGAAAGAGATCGGCACCGGCTCGGCCCCCAGGGACCGAATCAGGTCCATATACAGCTTGCTCGGTTGCACCCGAATCCGCAAGCCGCGCATGTCGGCCACGGTGCGTACCGGCTTCTTTGTATAAAAGCTGCGGGCGGCCGAAGTATAGTAGGTCAGACCCACCAGATTCTTCTCGGCCAAACCCGCCAGCAATTCATCGCCGATCGGGCCGTAGAGCACTTTCCACAGGTGGTCGGCGTCCTTAAACAAATAGGGCAGAGACAGGACGCTCATCGGCCGGTAGACCAGGACCGCCCCATTGAGCCGGGCGAATTCGACCCCTCCGAATTGAACCTGTTCCATCACCGAAGTTTCATCGCCCAACTTGGCCCCGTAAGTGACCATGATCTTGATCCGGCCCCGGCTCCGTTCCTCCACCAAACGGGCAAACTCAAAATCGCCGATGGTGGCCGGGTAATCGGCAGGCATCGCCTCGGCCAGGCGGAAGACCCATTGGCCCGGGCCCGGCCGGGCGGACGGCCCGGCCGCAGCTGCTTGGTCATGCCCGGCGGCGCGGGAAGGCCCTCCGATCCTGCAGCCGGAGCCGAACCCTAATACCAGCGCCAACAGCAGCGGCAGCAGTCTTCGTGCGGAAAAGAGCACCGGCCTCACTCCGTTTTTAACAAGATTGTAAAGATCTATTCATCTATTAGCGACATTGACCCCGATTCCTTCCGCAGCCGTTAAAAAAAAACGGAATTATCCTGGCAGTTTCTGGAGGATTCTTTGGACAAAAAACAAGACTCTGACTGATTTCAGTTCAGAGCCTCGTTAGGTTTTCCGCAATCAAACGCCCCGGGACGGAATTAAGGCCGCATCAACTGCCAGGCCTTATCCGGACTAAGCCGCTCTTCGCTATAGAGCAGATCGACCCGGCGGTTGTATGCCCAGGCGTCCGGATCATGGCCGGTCCGGGCCGGCTGGGCTTCGCCGAAAGGATACCCGATCAGCCGGGTCCGGACGATTCCTTGGCGGATCAAATAACGTTTGACCGCTTCGATCCGGGCCGCCGCCAGCTGCTGATTGTATCGCCGGTCGCCGCGTTCATCGGTATGACCGCCCAGAATCAGATAGCCTTGCGAATGCTGCCGCAGAAAAGCGGCGGCTTCTTCCAGGGCCGGCAGCTGATCGGCACGAAGCACCGTCTTGTTCAAGGCGAAAAAGACCGGTTTGAAGAGACGGTTGGCCGGCGAAGCAGCTCTTTCTTCCGTGCCGGGCGTCCCGGCCCCCGGCGACTCCGACGGTTCCGATTCTCCCTCCGCCCCATCGGCGGTCAGGGAAGGCGTTTGGCTCGCCGGTTCCGGCGCCGGATCCCGCAATTCAGGAATGCTTAAACTGGGTCTGACCGCAAAAGCCCCCCGGAATACGCTCTGCTGTCCGTCGTCCCCAACGACCTTCAGATCGTAAACTCCGGCCTCCAGCCCGATCAGATCAAACCGGCAAGTCAGAAGCGTGTCGGAGAGAACATGGACTTGGGCCGCGCCTCGGCTGGCCACGCCGTTCTCCAGGGTTACCGCAGTGCCGGGACGAAACCCCGCGCCAATCAGGGTAACCCCCACGGCGCTCTCGCCGGAACTCTCGCGTGGCGCCACCCCCGCCAGGCCGAGGGTGGGATTGGTAATGACAAAACCCCGCCGGATCAAGGTGGCGCGGCGGAATTTTATAAACAGAAACCGGTAATGATTGACGATTTCGACGTCCCAAGCGCCAATCGCTTTCTCGCGCAAGTCCAGAATGCCGATGATCTGGTCGCGTGCGGGACGCCGGAGACCCGTGGCCACGATATCGGGCTGGCCCTCCTTGAGCAACCGGATCTCCACTTCGGTCCCGAGCTTTTTGGCGTTGACCGCCAACTCGATCTGCGTATTGCTCCTGCCCTCGAAAGTAGAGAGCATGACCTCCTGCGGCCGGGACCAAAAGCCCTGGGCGGGCCGGCTGATGCCGCCGCTGATCAGGATGGCCAGGATGAACAGCGAAAGCAGCTTCTTTCTCATCCCATCGACTCCTTTGCAACATTTTCCTCTCCCTTTCATTATTGCCAGCAATACCAGATCTTATAAATAAAAAATCCTTTGGTTGCCCAAAGGAAAAACGAAGAACCGGCGAAACCGCCGGTTCCCTGCGATACTATGAACATCTGGAATCCCGTTCTCCATTCCATCCCGCAGTTGAGGATCGGAAATTCTGCGGGAATGGGTAAACTCCGATTTTCTAACGGTAGCTATTCCACCAAATGGAATTATCGCCAAAACCTTTTACTACCAGGTAGAGGTCGTCGCGATATACTGCCAAACTGGGATTGGCACTCGTCAAGCCATTGCCCGGCAATTCCGACCAGCCGCTGAAACTGCCCTCTCCCTGGCGGGTATTGGCCCAGAGACGGTTATCGGTGCCCCGGACGACTATCCAGAGCCGGCCTTGGAAGCTCGCCAGACTCGGCCCGGAGGTAGTCAATCCGCCGCCGGGCGCTTCATACCAGTCGTCCCAGCCCCGTCCGGCGAGGGTTCGAAGATAAATCTTGTTGTCTGTGCCCCGGACGGCCAGATAAAGCCGGCCTTGGTGAACCGTTGCCGCAGGCTCGGAACTGGTTTTGCCGCCGATGTTGGTCCAGCCGCGCCAGTTGCCGCGAACCATCTGATTGACGTAGACGCCGTCGTCAGTGCCCCGCACAATGGCGTAAAGACTGCCATTATAAGAGACCAGTGCGCCGCCGGATGGGGTCGCTCCGCCGATGCCGGTCCAGTCACGCCAGGATCCGTTGTAACGGGCTACATAGAGGCCATTATCGGTTCCGCGCACCAATGCGTATAAAGAACCCTCGTGTTTCTCCAAAGCCGGACTACCGGTCGTCGCTCCGCCAATCTCACGCCAGCCGGGGCCCAGCCCGGTCTTTACGAAAATACCATTGTTGGTGCCGCGAACCATGGTAAAGAGTTGGCCATTGTATTCGATGGACGCCGCTCCCGAAGGCGTTTCACCGTCGGGGAACCGTTGCCAGCCTTGCCAGCTCTGGTGCCGGTCGCGGTCGGGAGATCCCGGACGATCCGGGCCTGGTCTCCAAGGGTCGGGGCGCGGTCCGGGTCCAGGATTGGGCCAATGGCCGGGATCCGGTCGGGGTCCGGGGCCGGGCCGGTTCCATACCGGTTTGCGCCAGGCGGAGCCGGAGAACTGATTCACATAGATGCGGTTATCCGTCCCTCGCACCATCAGATACAACTGATCGTCAAACGAAACGATGCCCGGGGCCGAAGGGGTGGCGCCGCCGATGGCCGACCAGCCGGACCAGCCGTTGCGGGAGCGGGAATTGAAGTAAATCCCGTTGTCGGTGCCCCGCACCACCATATATAAACGGTCCCGATACTCGGCGAAAACCGGTGTATCCGGGGTCCGTCCGCCGCCCGGCACTTCACGCCAGGGGCTGCGCCGGAAGGAGCCCGACGGGTCGCTACTGATCATGATTCGGTTATCCGAGCTACGCACCGCGATTAAGAGTTCGTTTTGAAAGACTCCGATAAATGGAGCAGAAGGGGTCGCGATTCCAAGATTCTGCCAATTACCCCAGCGGCCGTTTTCCGTGACTGAATTGAGATAGGCCCGGCCGTCGGAACCGCGGACCACCACGTAAACCCGTCCCCGGTAGACGACAGCCGAAGGCTCGGAGCTGATCCGCAACCGATTGTCCTGCCAAAAGAATTGAAAGTCCCCGTCATCGATGTTGAGCCTAATGCGGGGCCCGGAACCCCCGGAGATGGTCGAATAAAGCCTCCCGTCGGAGCTGCGGATAAAAGCCTGCAGCCGGCCGCCGAAGGAGACCAGCGCCGGTCCGCCTACACAACGAAGGCCGTAATTTTTCCAATTGTTCCATTCGCCGAACCGATTCATGCCGGCGATATAAATATTGGAATCGGTGCCCGTGACGCCGGCCATGACCCGGTCTCCGTACACCGTCAGCCAGGGACGGGAAAAGGTCTGTCCGGAGATGGCTTCCCACTCATCCCAAGAGGGCGCGGCGGTTACCCCCTTCCATCCCACTAAGCCAATCAGGAAAGCGCAACAAATCATCGCGAAGACCAGAGCCGTTTTCCGTTGCCAACTATTCATTGGCGACACTCCTTTCTTCTATGGGTTTTTTAGAGCTCTTGACCAGTTAGACGCAGTTCGTTCCCCAAAGGTTCCCTCGAAAGCCAAAAAACGTTATCCCGAATCATAATAATACTACGCACCCGGAAAGAATCCTTTGAATTCGATATGATAAAAAAACACCCGCCAAGCGGGTGTTAGCCTTAATGTGAAGCAGAGAGCCGGAGCTTCAGTTGATTCTCTGATCCACCCGGGCGGACTGCTCCGGTTCCGTCCGCTCCTGCTCGGTAAAATCGGCCATCAAGTTCTTGATATGCTGGTATTGTTTGATAGCCGCCACCGTATTGACGCGGCGGTTGATGGCATCCACCAGCGGATCGTTCTGCATCACCATTGTTTACTCCGATCCCGTTCCAAAATTATTGGACCGCAATTAACCCTTTCTATCAGCCAATCCCCCGGGCAAAAACCCGGCTACCTACTATATAACAAGTATCGGAAGTGGCCGGCCAAAAGTTATAGGAGAATAGTCCTATTTTCCATCCCGTGAAAGCTTATCTCGTCCGTTACCAAAAGAACCGTGCGGTTGAGCCTGGGTATTAGTTCCAACGGATTTTTGAGGCGGGGCGGGCAAAATAACGGACGGAGGTGATAAGGGTGAAAAAGAAGATTGCGGTGGAGTCCCAACTCTCCAATATCAGCGAATATCTGACCCATCAGGGCTACGATGTGCTGAATTTTCAGCACAACCGGGAGGCCGGCGCCCAATTCGCCAATGTCGCAGCGGTGGTGACTTCGGGAATGGATGAGAACTTCCTGGGAATGCATGACATCAAGACCCAGGCCCCGGTCATCGACGCCAGCGGGCTCTCGCCTCAGCAGATCAAGGAGATGCTCGATGAACGCGCCTTGGAGACGGAGTCATCCCTGTAACCTCTGTGGTTTCACACTGGTAAAAACTCCTGTCGCAGGAGTTTTTACCGTTCGGTGGTTCAAACCGGGCCGAGCACCTTTGCGACCTGCAGGTCCTCCATTTGATAAAGATCGACGCGCTGCCCTTTGGAGGGCCCATCCATCAGCTCCACCAGGCATTTGATCCGGGAAACGAAAGTAACCACTCCTTGAAGGCCATTCTGGAAGAGGAGCACGCTGCCGATGGGAAACGGCGCGATCACTTTGGAGAGCGCCCGGACCACCCGGCGGTCGAATTTTTGATCGCATTCCGCCGCAATCTCCTGAATGGCTTCGAAGGGCGGCCGCGCCACCTGATAGATTCGGTTCGAGGTCATTGCGTCGAAAACATCGGCCACAGCCACAATCTTCGAGAAACGGTGAATTCCGGAGCCGGTGATTCCCCGCGGATAGCCGCTGCCGTCCTCCCGCTCATGGTGTTGCAACGCGATATGGGCCGGGATAAAGCTGGGCAGTTTGTCCTTGAGGATCTCGAACCCTTTCCGCGAATGCTGCTTCATAATCTCAAACTCCTGATAATCCAGACGGGCCGGTTTATTCAGTATATGCGGGTCAATTAAGGTCTTGCCGATATCGTGCATCATGGCGCCGACACCCAGGAGTTCCAGGTCGTCGCGGGAGAGCCCGATATAACTGCCGATCAGCAGGGCCAGGATGGTCACATTCACGGAATGGTTGTACGTATAGGCATCATGGCTGTTCATCTCCAAGAGGCTATAGGCGATCCGTTGATCCTCGAGAATCTGGTCGACGACCTCCACCACGACTTCCCGGATCCGCTTGATATTGACCTCCTCGTTCCGTTCCACTTGCTGGATGGCGGACTTCAACACCTGGACCGCCTTGATTTTGGTCTCATCCCGGATGGGCTGAATAATCTCTTCATCCTCCAGGGAAAAGGGATCGCGTATATACAGGTAGGGAAAGCCGAAGCTTTTCATCCTTTCGATGTATTTGTACTTTAGGACAGTGCCTTTGACGAGCAGTATTTTGCCGTCTTCCTCCCGGTACAGGGTCTTTCCCAATACCATGCCGGGCTGCACTTTATCAATGGGGATTAAACGCATCCAATTCTCCTACCAAATTAAGAGATTTGCCTTCTCTCCGAACGCCGCACCAATCCTCATTTCCCGGCCGCGCGGCGTTCAAGCCGAATTGCCGTGCCGGGAACGCTTGCGGCGCGACGGGGCCGGAGCCGGTTCCGCGGCCGAAGCGGCGCTGCCGGCAGTTCAATCCCATTGCCGCAGAAACGCCACGCGCGGCAGGGCCGACGCTTCCACCCGGCTCAGCCAGGCGCCGCCTAGCGGCGTGGCTGGCGGTTCGGCCTGGGACCACTCCGCCTCCCAGAGCTCAATCTCCCAGCGCCGGTGGGTGAAGACTTGGGTCAGCTCCGACCGTTTCGCGAACGCCAGCTCCCGCCCCAACTGTTCCCCCGTCCACGCAGCGGCCAGCCGGGCCGCATCGGTCGCCGGGCCATCCAGCAGGTTGGGATACTCCCAAAAGCCGGCCAGCAACCCGCGGTCCGGGCGCCGGACGAACAGCCGCCGGTCATTCCAGTTGATGCACAGGACAATCCGGCGTTCCGTTGGGATGGGTCGGGCCGTCTTCTTGACCGGAAACCGTTCCGGATCTCCCGCCGCCATGGCGCGGCAGTGGCGGCGGACCGGGCAGCCGTCGCAGCGCGGCGCCTTCGGCAGGCAGATCAAAGCCCCCAATTCCATCAGGCCTTGGGTAAAATCGCGGGCCGCTCCCGCCGGGAAACGCGCCTGAATCCAATCGGTAAAGATGCGCCGGGAACGTCCGGTGGTCGAATCTTCCGGAAACGCCAGCAACCGGCTGACCAACCGGATGACATTGCCGTCCACCGCCGGAACCGGCCGGTTGAAGGCGATGCTGGCCAGCGCGCCTACCATATAGCTGCCGATTCCCGGCAGGGCGGCCAACTGTTCCGGTTCGGCCGGCAATTGGCCGCCGTATTCGGCGACCACCTGACGGGCCCCTTGTTGAAACAGCTTCACCCGCCGGTAGTAGCCCAGTCCTTCCCAGACCTTCAGCACCGCTTCCTCCGGTGCCGCCGCCAGGTCGGCGATGGTCGGGAACTGCTCCAGAAAACGGTGGTAATAGGGGATGACCGTTTCCACCCGGGTCTGCTGCAACATCACTTCGGAAACCCAGATGGCGTAAGGATCGCGGGTATCACGCCATGGCAAGGAACGGGCGTTCCCCCGGTACCAGGCCAGGACATCTCCGCCAAAACTTCCCGGTCCATCCTGAACTTCGACTGCTTGCTCCTGCACTGATTCCTGCCGCAATGGCTGTCCTTTCTCGCTGAAAAACCCCTCAGCAGGGAGATGGTATCGAATGGGGCGCCGCGCGGACCGGGGAGGCTCCGCCGCGCCACGAAAAAGACCCTATCATACGAAGTACTGTTTCATCATGACATATCCGGCGCGGGGCCGTCAATACCTTTTCACCCCCCAGGCCCAAACGCCCCCCTGATCTTTTTAGGAAGCGTCCCCGCTCCGCCGGATGACGCCCTCCGTGACCAAGGCGACGAAGCTCTTCACCAGTTCGGGATCGAATTGCGTCCCGGCGCCGCGGACCAACTCGGCCAGGGCCTCCTGGGTCGGCATCGCCCGCCGGTACGGGCGGTCGCTGGTCATCGCGTCAAAAGCGTCGGCAATGGCCAGGATCCGGCACTCCAGCGGAATCTCCAGCCCTTTCAGTCCCAGCGGATAGCCGCTCCCGTCCCACCATTCATGATGCTTCAAGATCCAATCGGATAAGTAACTCAGCTCCTGGGCAGATTCGGCGATGCTCTGGCCGATCTCCGAATGGCGCTGGATCTCCTGTTGCTCCTCCGGGGTCAGGACGCCAGGCTTGAAAAGAATATTGTCAGCGATGCCGATCTTGCCGATGTCGTGAATCTCGGCCAGCAGCTTCAGATCCTGCACCTTGCGCTCCGGCAGCCCGGTCCGTTCGGCCAGGTGCTGAACCAGGTGTTTCATGCGCTCGGCATGGCCCTCGGTGATAAAATCCCGCGCCGCCAGCGTCTTCATGAGGATCTGGATGACGTTGCTGTGCAGGCTCTGGCTGCGGTGCAGTTTCTTGCGGTACATATTGTTGTCCGCTTCCTCGAAGACTTCCTGAACCGTCTTGCGGTCGTCGCTGATCGCCCAGCCCAGTGAGATGCTCAGCTTCGGCTCGCTTCCGGCGAGGGCGGCCTGATTATGCGCGTCCAGCAGTTCCGTGAGACGCCGCTGGATCTGTTGCGGCTCATCGAGGGTGCAATCGGGCAGCAGAATGGCGAACTCATCCCCGCCGACCCGGGCGGCGATCTGATTGCCCTGCGCGGCGGCAGCAATCAACTCCGCGGCGCTGCGCAGCAAGCGGTCGCCGGCGGCGTGGCCCTGCGAGTCATTGACCGATTTCAAGCCGTCCACGTCGCACATGACCAGACCGAGCCGGCTGTACTCGCCGTGTTGGAACCGTTCGATCTCCCTTTCAAAATAGGTCCGGTTATACATTCCGGTGAGCTGGTCGTGCCAGCCGAGGTAGCGCAGTTGCTCCTCGACCTTCTTGCGGTTGGAGATGTCGTGAATGGTCTCGATGGCCCCCACCAGGTTCCCGGCATGGTCGTATAGCGGCGCCGCCGAGATCAGGGCGTAGATCCCGCGGCCTTGATGAAGCTTGCTCAGGAAGACCTCAGCCTGAAGGATCGGGTCGTTCTGTTCGGCGGAAGGATAATAGCGCCGGATCTCGTCAAAGTCGGCGGTGACCAGATCGATGAGCAACGGCCGCGGCTCGCCCCAGAACGGGAAAGCGTAGGCATAATAGCCCAGGCCCAGGATCTCCTGCTTGGTGATGCCGGTCAGCTCGGCGATGGCCCGGTTCCAGGCCACGACCTTGCCCTGGCAGTTAATGACGAAGGTCGCGTCGGGCAAAAAGTCGATAATATTCAATAACTGCTGATTGGCGCTGGCCAGTTGCTCCCGGTTCCGCTCCAGCTCCAGCCGGGAGTCCTCCAGGCTGTCCATCATCTGGTTGAAAACAGTGGCGTAACTGGTCAATTCATCCCGTTTGCTGATGGGAATGCGGATCGACAGATCGTTGCTGGCGGCAATCTCGCAAACTCTTTCATTCAAAAAGGCCAGCCGGGACAGGACCGACTTTTCCAGGAAAGCCAGCACCAAGAGGGAGAGGATCACTCCCAGGATAAGCATGGCCACGGAGAAATACCACAGGCTCAGCTGCCCCTGGTGATAGATTTCGCGCGGGATGGTCAGCCGGACTGCGGCCACCGGACGGCCATCCAAGTCTGCCAGCGGCGCATAGCCGTCGATCGCCCTGGAACTGCGCGCCTCCACCCACACCCGGGCTTGGCCTTCCGGGCTCACGGCGCGGCTGCCGCGCCATTCGCGGAACTGGCGCCGCGAGAGCAATTCCAGCCGCAGGTCGAGCATTCGCGCGATCCGGGCCAGTTCGGGCCGGGTCAGGTAACGGCCCATGATCAGGTAGCCTTGCTGCGTTTCGCGCCCGGGGACGGCGCCCACCGGCCGGGCGGCGAAGATCAAGAGGCCGCCGGGCAGCTCCAGAAAGCCCTTGCTTCCGGCGGAGCCGGCCAACCGCGGCATGACCGGGGCGATCACCTTCCGGAGGAGGGGGGCCGGGACCGGCTGTTGACGCTGTTGCGCCGCATCATACTGCCGGTGGAAGAGCGGCTGTCCGGCGGCGTCGAGCCGGATCACCAGCCCCAGCCGGAGATGGCGGAAGGTCCCGGTGGGGATGCGCCGTTCCCGGCCAGGAAAACCTTCCGCGCCACTCTCCCAATGGACCCAATCGCGCAAGATGGCGTCCAAGCCGTCGGTCTCGTTGGCCAGCGCGCGCAAGACCCGCTCGCCGTTGGAACGGATCTCCTGCTGCTCCAGCTCGTCCAGGCGGTTCAAGAGGTAGCCCCGCAGCCCCAAAGTGAGCGCTACGATCAGCACCGTCAGGGAGAGGATAAAGATAAGGGCGGTCTTTAAGCGTAGGGACATGCGGCGGTCGCCTCAAATCGGATCAAGATACTTATAATTCATTATACCTCGGGCTGGGGTATTATGGATATAGTTCCTTTTACATCATATCGGCAAAATGCTAAATTTTCTGAATCAAAGCCGGGCACGGAAAAAGCACCCGTGTCGGACGGGTGCTTTTTCCCTGAGTCTTTCCAGCTTCCTCCCGCCTCCCCGGCCGGACCGCCGGACTCCCCGGCGCTCCTTCCCGGCGGGGGCGCGGAACCGCCAAGCCGTTTTCCGGTCCTTCCGAATCCTGCGGCGGTTCTTCCGGGCCGCTGCGCCGGTCCTCCGGACGGTTCAGCCGAACCTCCCGGCCCTCCGGCGGTCCCGCCAATCCGGGCGGCGTCCCTTCCCAAAGCTTCGCCGGTGCTGCGGCACCGCTTGTCCTTACTTATTGATGATCTTTCCCACATTCTTAATGATGATCGAGATCGTCCCGTCCACATTGCTCACGAACTCCAGCTTCTCACGGTTGTTGTAATAATCGGCCGGGAAATTGATCTCGATCCCGGTGTCGGTCCAGATCTTCTGGTTCCGGAACTTGCGGTTGGCGATCCGCTCCGGCAGCTCGACCGCCCGCTCCACCAGGCCGGCCCGGTGTACCTCCTCCAGGTATTCCCGCTGGGCGTCGGGGTCGCCCCGGAAGACCGCCTGGGCCACGTGTTGCATGTCGATGGCGCCGGCATCGTCCAGATCCTCGGAGACCGCCTGGCGCAGCCGGACCATGGGGGTGAAATCGTCCCCCATGCCATACTTCTGGCTGATCTTCTGGGTGACCTTGTCGAGGACCCGCGCCTTCTCGTGATTGGAGAGCCGGTCGGCGCAGGCCAGAAAGCGCTTGGAAAGGTACAGCTCTTTATTCCCGTCGATCTCGTACTCCTTCTCGATCAGCCGCAGGCTGAGGTCGTCCAGGGCGACCACGAAGCATTCCTCCGGCTTTTGCTGTTCCGACGGGAGGACCGCCTGCTGCAGCACCAGGCTGTTGATGCTCCGCTCCTCCTCGTAGCCGATCTGATGGATGAAGCCCTTCCGGTAGTTCAGTTTCAGCGCGCCGAAACAGCTCCGGCCGTCCTCGCTGAAATGGCAGCAGACCAGATCGGCCGGACTGATATCCACGTGGGCCAGCATCAGCCGGTACAAGGCGTCGGCCAGCCCCTGGCTGAAGCCGAGAAAATCACCGTCCGCGGCATACTTGGCACAGCGCTCGCGCACCGGGTTGGCCTCCCCGCTGAATTCGGCCGGTTTGAGCCGGTCGTCCTCCAGCACCTTGCGCAGCTGCTTCTCCAGAAAATCGGCGGCCTCGCCCTTCAACTCCAGCTCTTGCTGGGATAAGACCGGCAGTCCCACATTGGTGTCCAGAATATGCAGGACCGCCTTTTCAATGATGATTTCCGCCATGGTTCCACCTCAAGTCGAGGACCCCCGCCGCTCCGGCAGGGGTCCCTCCGTAATTTGCAATTCCAATGCAGTTCCATTGTAAAACCGCTGAATCGAGATCTCCGTCTCCGATCGCCGGCCAGCGGCAATCGAATCGCCCGTTTGCCTCCAACTCATCCATTGTACAATAAGCGGCCGCGTTCCGCCAGTCCCGGATTGCGCGCTTCAGCACGGACGCCGGACCGCAGCCGGGCTCCCGGGGAGCAGCAACTCGGCGAATTTGAGGAGCTGCAGCCGGTAAGCGCCGGCGGCCCGCGCGCCGGCCTCGGCCAGGGCGCTCAGATTGGCGGGGTCGACGTCATCCAGCGCCGCCCGTTCCGGCGGCACCTCCGGGTTGACCCGCAGGTAATGATCGGGACAACCGTAGGAGTGAAAAATATTCCGCAGCTCGTAATCGACCGTCTCGGCGCTCCCCGAGAACATCACGCCGACTAGCGGCACCGCCCAGCCGAGTTTCCCCCATTGTTTGGCCTTTTGATAGGGGATGGGCCGGCTGTCCCGGCCGCTGCCCAGCGAGAGCAGAACCATATCGCGCGCGCCGCAGCGGGCGGTAAATTCCTTGCAGGCCTCGGTATAAGCGCAGAGCGCCGGATTGTTGGCGAAGACGCCGCCGTCGATCAGCGGAAAGAACCGCCGCGTCTGCGAATAGATCAAGGCGGCGCTGAAATAGGTGGGCGCGGCGGTGGTGGCCCGGACCACGTCGCGCACCCAGAAGTCGTGGGAGGGATCGCGCGCCGCCTTGGGCTGGGTGAAAAAGTGGGCGTAGCGCTCCTTGACATTATAAGCCGTGATCAGACAGGGTTTTAAAAGCTGGCTCAGCTTCAGCGAGCCGAAAACCAGCCGGAGCTGTTTCTCCAGACTGTGCTCCCCGTATTTGGGCCGGATCAGGCCATCCAGGGAGAAGAGCCGCTGCCGCCAGGACTGCCTGAAGATGCACGGCCCGAAACGAAGGTAGCTCTCCAGGGCCTCGGCCGCGCTATAGCGGGGCCGGAGCGTGCCTGCGGCGGGGGACAGCAGCATGCAGGCCAAGATCCCGCCGGTGCTGGTGCCGGCGATCAGGTCGAAGAAATCGCCGATCCGCGCCCCCCGGTCGCCGCTGAGATCCTGCAGGATCCGTTCCAGCTCCACCAGGATCCGGCCGGAGATGATCCCCCGGATTCCGCCGCCGTCGATGGCCAAAACTCTAATAAACCGGGACACAACGACACCCCCGCATCGGAGCCCCCGGACCCGCCGGCCGCCGGTTTTTGAGGCGGCGAACAGCCGCGTCCCGGGTTCCTTTCGAATCTGTTACTATATGTTTAATGGCGGGAATGCCGAAACATGCCTGGAACTCTTCTTCCTGCGGCGGAGTCAGCGCAGGTAGCCGCCGTGAAAACGCAGGCGGTACACGATCGCGCCGCCGTGGCTGACCCGCTCCTCCCCCATGAAGCTGCCCAGGTCTCCCGCAGCCTCGCAACAGTACTCGAAGCCTCCGGCGGCGTAATCCCGGGGTCCCCGGAACGGCCGCTCGGGCGTACAGCGGCGCAGGGCGTCTTTGAGAAACTCCGCGAAGCCGGCCGGCGCCTGGGGGGCCAGCAGCTCGCCGTAATAATTCATCCCCCAGAGGATCCGGCCGTCGTGCCAGACCACTTCTTCCCCGATGAAATGGGACGCGCCGATGTAACTGTCCAGATAGTAGTACTTGCCCTTCTGGTACGGCAGATCCTTGGAACTGGGCCGGCAGGACTCCTTCTCCCTTCCGTTGCCGGCGTAGGTGTTCTGTTTGGCCTCGACCAGGAACTCGCGGAGTTCCGGTTCATTCTCAACCAACGATCATCCCTCCTGTTTTAAACGGCGTCCTTTGATTATACCAAACGTTTGTTCGAAAAACAAGCGTCACCCGCAAACCCCAGGGTTGCGTCAAAGTCATTCAAAGCATTGACTCGCGCAGAGTATTATGATTCAAGGCGGGCGCCGCCGCGCCGCTGCGGGACTTCGACGAATCCCCGGCAAGCCTCAATAAAGAAAACCCCAATCCCGCGGGGGACTGGAGTTTCCGTGAATGCCGTTGCACTGTTCCGCACCGGCCCTCAGCCGTTGGGATACTTCTGCTTGCAGTACTCCACCATCCGGCGGGCTGCCTTCTTGCCGGCGCCCATGGCCGCGATGACCGTGGCCGCGCCGGTGACGATGTCGCCGCCGGCGAAGACTCCGGGGATGCTGGTGGCCAGGGTTTCGGGATCGGCCTGGATGTAGCCCCTCTCATTCAGCTGCAGGCCGGTGGTATTGCGCAAAAGGACCGGGTTGGGGCCCTGGCCGATGGCCACGATCACGCTGTCCACCGGGAACTGGAATTCCGAACCGGGGACCGCCACCGGCCGCCGCCGGCCGCTCCGGTCGGGTTCGCCCAGCTCCATCCGGATACACTCCAGGGCCTGAACCACGCCCTGCTCGTCCCCGATGATCCGCACCGGGTTGGTGAGCAGCCGGAAGATGATCCCTTCTTCCTTGGCGTTCTCGATCTCCTCGTACCGGGCCGGCAGTTCCTCCTCGGAACGGCGGTAGACGATATAGACCGCTTTGGCCCCCAGCCGCAGCGAGGTGCGGGCCGCGTCCATCGCCACATTGCCGCCGCCGACCACCGCCACCCGCTCACCGATCCGCACCGGGGTGTCATACTCCGGAAAACGGTAGGCTTTCATCAGATTGACCCGGGTCAGAAACTCGTTGGCCGAATAGACTCCGTTCAGGTTTTCACCCGGGACATTCAGGAAATAAGGCAAGCCGGCGCCGGTGCCGATGAAAATGGTCTGAAAACCCTGTTCCAGAAGTTCCGGGACGGTCACCGTCTGGCCCACCAGCACGCTGGTCTCGAGCTTGACGCCCAGCTGCTTGATATACTCCACTTCCCGGCCGACGATCTCTTTGGGCAGCCGGAATTGGGGAATGCCGTACTGGAGGACGCCGCCGGCTTCATGCAGCGATTCGAAGATGGTGACGTCGAAGCCCTGCAGCGCCAGGTCGGCGGCGGCCGTCAAGCCCGCCGGACCGGCGCCGATGATTGCCGCCCGGTAGGGCAGCGCCTTGGCCGGCCGGACCGTTCCGCCGGCCTGCTCCGCCGCATAGTCGGCCACGAACCGCTCCAGGCCGCCGATGGCGATGGGTTCGCCTTTCTTCGCCAGAATGCACTCTTTCTCGCATTGCGACTCCTGGGGACAGACCCGGCCGCAGATCGCCGGCAGGCTGTTCTTCTCCTTGATCTTGGCGGCCGCTCCCGCCGGATCGCCGGCCTTGAGCAATTGGATAAAGTCGGGGATGTCCACCTCGACCGGACAGCCCTGGACGCAGAAACGCTTTTTGCAGTTAAGGCAGCGGGCCGCTTCGGCCGCGGCCTGTTCGGGGGTGAAGCCCAACGCGACTTCACCGAAGTTCCGGCTCCGTTCGGCCGGATCCTGTTTGGGCATTACTTGGCGCGGCATCGGCAACCCTCCATTCCATGCTGATGAGCTTGATAAGCCTCTCGCTCCTGGGCGTTGTAATACCGCTGTCTCTGGCGCAGCTCGGCGAAGTCCACCTGGAGCCCGTCAAAGGCCGGACCGTCGACGCAGCAGAATTTGCTCTGGCCGCCCACGGTGACCCGGCAGCCGCCGCACATGCCGGTGCCGTCGACCATCACCGCGTTCAGGCTGACCACGGTCTTGACATTCAGCTCCCGGGTAATCCGGCAACAGGCGTCCATCATCGGCACCGGGCCGATGGCGATCACCTCATCGACCTTCTCCCGCTCCAAGACCCGGCGGAGCGGCACGGTGACCAAGCCATGCTCGCCGTAACTGCCGTCGTCGGTGGCCACGATCAATTCGTGGCTGACCGCCCGGAGCTCCTCCATGAGAATCAAGAGTTCCCGGCGCTGAGCGCCCAGGATGACAATCACCCGGTTACCGGCCTCATACAACGCCTTGACCTTGGGGTACAAGGGAGCCGCCCCCAGGCCGCCGGCCACTCCGACCACCGTGCCTACCTTTTCGATGGGGTACGGAGTCCCCAGCGGCCCCAGCACATCCGCGAACGATTGCCCCGGTTCCATGGCATTGATCATGGCGGTGCTCTTGCCGACCTCCTGAATGATCAGGGTAATCGTGCCGGCGGCCCGGTCAAAATCGGCGATGGTCAGCGGGATTCGTTCCGCGCGGTCGTTCAGCCGGACCACCACAAAATGGCCGGGCTGAGCCTTGGCGGCGATCCGCGGCGCTTTGACCACCAACCGGACGATCCGCGGCGCGAGGCAATCTTTGGCTACAATTTCCAAGAGTTTCCCTCCTTACTTGTGCAACATTCCAGCCGCCGCCACCCTGGCCCATCCCGGTTCTCCCGGATTACGCTGGGCGGCTGCAGCCTTTGTTTCAAAACGGCGGATTCCGGATTGCGCGCCTGCATAACACCGCGCGCTGTTCCGGCAGTTTGAACTTGCGGACGATTTGAGGCTTTATACAGGAGCGATTGTCACAAACAGACCGCTCCCAATTGTTGCACAAACCAAAATATTCCCAGCTCAGGCGGGGAATTTTAAGCTGTTGCCTTCCATCATAACGCATTCTAAAACCGCACATCGCAAAAAAAAGCAATTGTAATGAGAAATTAACTTATCTGAGTATACCATAAAAAAAAAGGCTGCCGCAAGCCTCGCCATTGCTGGATTCAGCCTTCTTTTTTATTGGGCTCGAGCGCCGCTTGAGCCGGTTTTGGGGCAGCCGTACTTCCTGGAGCGCGGTTATTTCCGGGGCACTACAAACTCCTCGGTCCGCTGATCCGCATGAATGCATTGCCAACGAATCTCCGTCTCGGTCAGCGCGGGTATCAAGGCGGCGCCGCAATCGGCCACGCTGAAGGGTAGCCGGGTCTTGAGCGCGCCGGTCGGGCAGGCTTTGACACAAGCCATGCAGTCCCAACAGTCGGCCTGATTCCGGATATAACTGCGTTTCTGCTCATTGAGGGCCAATAGATCCCCGGGGCAGATATCCACACAGCGGCCGCAGCCGTTGCATTTTTCGCCATTGATTTGCAATCCCATCCCAAACACCCTCTCTTCCATTTTCGGAGGCATTCTTCGGCCCGTCCGGGTTTTCCAATCCTCTCCGGTTTACCGGTTCAGCCTGGCTCAGCGAACCGCGGCCAAACGCGGCCGAGCAGGGGCCCCGGCGGGGCGTTGCTGGCGCGGCGACTGCCGGCCCTTTTTCAAATCGTACAGCGTCGCCTCGATCTTGGTGGATACCAGATCAAACAGCGGCCCGAAAGTTTTCTGCAGGATCCGAGGCAAACCCGCACCTAAACGGCTCATCACGAGCTCCACGGCTTGTTTCTTGATCTGTTCGGCCTCTTCCCGGGTAAGCTTGCCGTCGGCCCGGGCCTTCTTGAGATCGTCGACCACCGTCTGGTTAAGCTCCTTGACCACGCTGATGACCACCTCATCCAGGACCACCAGGGCCTGGGCCAGCCTATTGTCGCGGTAGCGGGTCGTCAGATAGAGCGCCGTCGCGGTCATGGCATAGACGCCGCCCGCGGTGACCAAGGGCAGGCCGACAATGAGAAAATCAGCCACTGCTTCCGGAGTCATGAACATTCCTCCCTCCGTTCCCGTCTATGACATTGTATGATCCGCAGCTGGGCGAAGGTTCCAGATCGAGCCAGCCTTCTTTTAAAAAGATAAACCCGGGAAGGCCCGTTCCCCCCGACGATGCGTTTGGCGCGTCCGGACGGGGCATACTAGGGCCATGGCGGACATTTATATCGGGATCTCAGGCTTCTCATATTCGGAATGGCGCGGGATCTTTTATCCGCCCGGCCTCCCCGATGCGGAAATGCTGCCGTACTATGCGGCGCGCTTTCCCACCGTGGAACTGAATAACACCGCCTACCGGCTGCCCGCCGTGACCACCCTGCAGCGTTGGGCGGCGGCGGTCGGGCCGGAGTTCCGCTTCGGCGTCAAGGCGCGCCGCACCCTCACCGTCGCCGAGGAGCCGGACCCGGCTCTGCTGCGGTTGTTTCTGTCCCGCATCGTGGAGCTCGGCGCCAAGCTGGGTCCGGTGCTTTTCCAGTTCCCGCCGGCCCGTGGCGCGGCGGAAGTCGACCGGCTGGTCGCGGCCCTGGCCGCCGCGACCGACTTTAGCCAAAGCTTACTTAACCATTGCTTTGTGGAGATGCGCAACCCGGCGCTTCTCCAGCCGGGATTCTTTGACTTTCTGGCCGGCCAGGGCCTGGGAATATGTTTAAACGATCAATTTCTCCGGCCCGGCGACTGGCCGGAACCGAGCGGCGGCGCGGCTTATTTGCGCCTGCGGTCCGCCCCGTACAGCGCGGCGCAACTGGAACCGATCCTGGCCAAGCTGGAAGGATGGCGCAGCCGGGGGTGGGACTGCTATGTCTATTGCCGGCACGAGCGCTCCGCCCCGGCGCTGGCGGAGTTGCTGCAAAGGCTGGTAGCGGCCCAAAAAACTTCCAAAATTTATTAATCATCTCTAGCTGGAGTTCCCCTTTTTGCCGATAATTTTAGAGGTGGTTTTTGAATATACATCTATACGTCGAAATCGATGCGTCGGCGGTCACCTCTACTGGCAAAAGCTCGACTCATTCGCTCGTAACCGTGACTACAATTATTGCAGCGGAAGATTCCATTTCCCTGTGGGCAAAGGAGCATGAAAATCCGTGGAATTCAAAACAGGCCATCGCTTTCGCTTTCTCTTGCTTGGGCTCATCGGCCTCACCGTTCTGATCGCGGGTTTCGCCAACTGGCGGGCCCAAGCGGCGGCTCTGCCCCAAGTTGACGCCAAGGCCGCCGTCCTGCTGGATCCGGCCACCGGCAAGGTGCTATTCGCCAAGAATCCCGATACCGCCATGGCCCCGGCCAGCACCACCAAGATCATGACCGCCATCCTCGCCATCGAACGCGGCGGCCTCAGCCAGACCATCCGCGTCAGTCCCAACGCAGTCGGGATCGACGGATCCTCGATGGCCCTGGCAAGCGGCGAACGCCTGCGCATGGAGGACTTGCTTTACGGATTGATGCTGGTTTCGGGGAACGATGCCGCCGTGGCTATCGCCGACGCCATCGCCGGTTCCGAGGCAGAATTCGCCCGGCTAATGACGGCCAAGGCCCGGAAGATCGGCTTGACCAACACTAATTATAAGAACCCTAACGGGCTCCCGGCCCTAAACCATTACAGCACCGCCCGGGATCTGGCCAAACTGACCGCCTACGCTATGCGGAATTCGATCTTCGCCCGCATCGTCGCCACCAAGGTCAAGACGATCCCCGGCTCCAAACCGGGCGAGACGGTGACCCTTTACAACCATAATAAGCTGCTCTGGCGCTACCCCTACACCACCGGGGTCAAGACCGGCTACACCCTGACCGCCGGCGGCTGCCTGGTGGCGGCGGCCAAGAAAGACGGCGCCACCCTGATCTCGGTCGTACTCAAATCCAACGCCATCTACGACGACAGCATCAAGCTTTTCGACTATGGCTTCAAACAAAAATCCGGCTCACGGTCGTAAACGGCCGGAGAATCCATTACGGGACGGACCAGCCGCAGGGCTGGTTTTTTGTTTCCGGAGGCATTCCGTCCCACCCGGCCGGAAGCCCGTTTTGCAACAAATTCCAAACGCCTCGTTCCACCCGCCCGGGATTTTTAATATTTTATTACCAAAGGGAATAAAGGCCCTGGTACCAACCAGTCTTTTGGAATAAGGAGGTATCGCCTATGTCGAAGCATCGTAATTTCTGCTGCCCGTGCGACCCCTGCGAAAAGAAACACAAGCATAAATGCAGTTGCAAGAAGGATAAACGCAGTCGCGGCATTGACGGATTTTTCGGTTTGGGTGGCGAGGAATTGGCGTTTCTCATCTTTTTGGTCCTGATCCTGTTGATCGTCTCCACCAGCACTTTTGCCATCTGATACCCCGTCGGAATGGAATTCGCTGGAAACTGAAATTTGTCCGGAATATGGAGCGCGATACATCTATCGCAAATTGTAAGTTTGATACGCAGTCAACCCGGCGGGTTCTCAAAAAACCGCCGGGTTTTTTGCCGGGCGCCGCCGGCAGGACAGCCTGGGGCACGGAAAGGGCTCACTCCCAATCGCTCAGTTCCGCCCAGCTGACCAGGGGGTGGCGGCCATCGGGCGCCGCCGCCATGGTCCCGATATAAATCGCGCCGTTCTCCTTGCCGGTCCGCCGGTAGTGTTCCAATAGCAAACGGGAGGTCGGCGCCATCTCCAGGCTCAACGCCTGAGCGGCGGGGATCCAGTGCAGCTCGCCCTCGCCGGTCGGGTGGAAGAACCGGTCCAGGGTCCGCCCAAAATAAATATACTGTAACCGGATCTCCGCGCCGCGCAGCCGGGAGATAATATAGCGCAGCTTGAAGTCGGCCAGCCGCTCCGGGCGGATCCCGGTCTCCTCCCAGATCTCGCGCAGGCAGGCCGCAGCCGGATCGTTCAGCTCGGCCGGCTCCAAGTGGCCGCCGACCGGCGCCCACAACCCCGGCGCCAACTCCCGGGTCTCCGCCCGTTTCATCAACAGCAGGTCCTCCCCATTGGCCAAAAAAGCCGCCGCCATCTGGCGCAATCGAACCATCTCGCATTCCCCCGTTCAATTTCCGGCCGCCCCGGGCCGGCTTTTCTTCATGTATTTTCAGAACCATTATAGCAATATTATTCTATGGGATCAGAGAATTTCAAATTACCCTAACATTCCCTTCGCCATACAATATATAGTGAGTAGCCAGGATATATCAATCAATATATTGTATGGCGAAGCTTTTTCCGAAGCGATTTGAAATTCTCTCGGATGTCAGAGCATCGGCTCACGGTGAAATTTTCCCGGGAATATCGCGCCCGCCCACGGCAGGTTCCTGGGAAAAAACGCCGAATTGTTTATGGTAAGTTTACCAAGAGGATTTCCAAACCAAGCCCGCAGAATGCCTGGTCTCCAAATTTGTCATGCAGAAAGGGTGACTTCTCAAAGTGAGCCAGACGAATCAAGCCACACCAAGCCGGACTGGGGTGACGGTGGTCATCGCCGGCGAGGCCGGCCAAGGGATCCAGACCGTCGAATACCTGCTGGCCAAGATCTTAAAGTCCGAAGGCTACCACATCTTTGCCTCCAAGGAGTATATGTCCAGAATCCGGGGCGGCGCCAATTCCACCGCCATCCGGGTCAGCTCCGCACGGGTGGCCGCCTATGCCGCGGGAATCGACCTGCTGGTGGCGCTGGACCGGGAGGCCCCGGCCCATCTCGCCGACCGGCTGAGCCCCGCCACCATCATCGTCGGCGACGCCGCCGGGCTCGGCCTGGACCGGCCGGTGCTCGACATTCCGTTCGCCGCGATCGCCGCGGCCGCCGGCAACAAGCTCTTCGCCAACAGCGTGGCCAGCGGCGCGGTTGCCGGCCTTTTTCAAGTGGATTTCGCCGGCGTCGAACGGGCCATCGCCGCCTACTTCCGCGGCAAGCCCCAGGCCATGGTGGACCAGAATATCGCGGCCGCCCGCACCGGCTACGAGGCCGGCCGAGAGCTGGCCGCCGCGGGGCGGGCCGGCCTGACGCCGCCGGATAAGGACGCGGCCGTTGCCGGGGACCCGATCATCAACGGCAGCGAGGCGCTGGCCCTGGGGGCCGTCGCCGGCGGCTGCAACTTTATCGCTTCCTATCCGATGTCCCCGGGCACCGGGGTGCTGATCTACCTCTCCCAATTCGCGGCCGACTTCGGCATCGTCGCCGAGCAGGCCGAGGATGAGATCGCCGCCATCAACATGGGGCTGGGCGCCTGGTACGCCGGGGCCCGGGCCATGGTCTCCACCTCCGGCGGCGGCTTCGCCCTGATGACCGAGGCAGTCAGCCTGGCCGGGATGATCGAGTCGCCGATGGTGATCCACATCGCGGGCCGGCCCGGACCGGCCACCGGACTGCCGACCCGCACCGAGCAGGGCGATCTGGAGCTGGCCCTCTACGCCGGGCACGGCGAATTCCCCCGGCTCATCCTGGCGCCGCGCTCCATCGACGCCGCCTTCTACCGGACCGCCGAGGCCTTCCAACTGGCCGACAGGTTTCAGGTGCCGGTGTTCATTCTGACCGATCAATTCCTGGTGGATTCCTTCCTGAATCTGCCGGAGCTCGATCCCGCCGGGCTGGAGAACGAGCCCCGGATCGTCGCCACCCCGGCCGATTACCGCCGTTATGAGCTGACGCCGGACGGTCTCTCGCCGCGCGGCATTCCCGGCCACGGCGCGGGCCTGGTCGGCGTGGACAGCGACGAGCACGACGAGGCCGGGCATATCACCGAGGACCTGGAGCTCCGGGTGCGGATGGTCGACAAGCGCCTCCGCAAGCTGGAGCTGCTCCGGACCGACCTGGTTCCGCCGCTCTTCCACGGGCCGGCCGACTACCGGACGCTGGTGGTCGGCTGGGGCTCGACCTACCCGGCGATCCGCGAGGCCCTGGCCGGCCTGGACCGGCCGGATGTGGCCCAGCTCCATCTGGAGCAGGTCTATCCGCTGCCGCCGTCCGCCGTAGCCTATCTGCAAAAGGCCGAACGGATCATTCTGGTCGAGAACAACGCCACCGGCCAGTTCGGCAAGCTGCTGCGGCAGGAGACCGGGAGGGCCGCGAGCGACCGGATCTTGAAGTACAACGGCATGCCCTTCGCAGTGGAAGAACTGGCGGAGCGGTTCGCCGCATTGCTAACGGCCGATACGGCCGCCGAAGGGAGTGCTGTCTGATGGAAGCCAAGGATTTCAACCTGGAACACGCCGCGATCGCCTGGTGTCCGGGGTGCGGCAACTTCGGCATCCTGAACGCCCTAAAAGGGGCCCTGGCGGAGCTGGACATCGCTCCGGAGGGGCTGGTGATGGTCTCGGGGATCGGCCAGGCGGCCAAGACCCCCCACTACCTGAAGTGCAACTTCTTCAACGGCCTGCACGGCCGGGCGCTGCCGGCGGCCACCGCCATCAAGGCCGCCAATCCCGGGCTGACGGTGATCGCCGAGAGCGGCGACGGCGACATGTACGGCGAGGGCGGCAACCATTGGCTGCATACCATCCGCCGCAACCCGAACCTGACCAATCTGGTCCACGACAACATGGTCTACGGTCTGACCAAGGGGCAGGCCTCGCCCACCAGCCCGCAGGGGATGATCACCCCGGTCCAGGTGCGCGGCGTGGTCAACGAGCCTTTCAACCCGCTGGCCGCGGCCATCGCGCTCGACGCCTCCTTCGTGGCCCGGGCCTTCAGCGGCGATCTGCAGCAGACCAAGGAAATCCTGAAGCAGGCGATCCGCCATCCCGGTTACGCGCTGGTCGATATCCTCCATCCCTGTGTCTCCTTTAATAAGCTCAATACCTTCCAGTGGTTCAAGGAGCACACCGAATACCTGGACGCCGGGCATGATCCCTCCGACCGCGAGGCCGCCTTCGCCCAGGCGCTCCGGACCGACCGCCTGCCCCTGGGCGTCTTCTACCTGAACCGGGAGCGCCGGCCCTTCGAGGAAACGCTGCCGGCCTATGCCGACCGGAGCGAACCGCTCTACCGGCGCCGCCCCGACCTCGCCAAGCTGGCGGCGGTCATCGCCACCCGGCGGGATTGAGCGCCGGGGCGAAACCATTGAAACGATTCATTCCCACCCCAGAACCCAGCCCCGGCGGCTGGGTTCTGGCGTATTGGGGCAACGCGGTCCGTCCGCCGGCCGCGGCAGCCCTTCTCCCGCCTCCGGCGCTTCCGGATCCGGCGCCGGCGGCACCGCCCGGACCCTTTCCGGAACCGCCAAACCGTCCGGCGGCTCTTCCGGCGGCTTTGCCGGTTCCGCTAAACCAAATTCCGGTTCCTCCGGACCCGGATCCGGTCCTTCCGGCTGCTGCTCCGGAGGAGCGGACCGGCCCGGCCGGTCCGGCGCGCGCAAAACCGGGAACCCATCGGCCCCCGGCTTCGTTATCCTGCTATAAAAATCAACCTTACGTTTCCCGGATTTTCGCCGCCCGTGTCCCGGGAGCTCCGAGACGTTCAGCGCTACGAGGTGGCGCTCCGGGCCTCTTTGCGGGCGCGGTAGGCGGCCAGGTCGATGACATTGCCGCGCGTTTGCGATTCGGGGGCTTCCTCGGGCAGGGGCAGATCGCCGGCCTGCTGCAGGGTGCTGATGACGTGGCGGATCGCCCGTTGCACCTTCTTGTAGTCCGCCTTGCACCAGGCCTCCAGGGCCGGAATGAAGCGACGGTCCCCGGTGGCCTCGATCTTGGCCAACAACAGCAGGATCAGCCCCCGGTCGCGGTCCTTCAGGGTGGTCACCAATTCAAAGCTGCCGCTCAGCGCTTCCTGGCGCAGCCTTTCCAGCAGCTCGTCGCTATAGGTATCCTTCTCAATGGCCCAGCCGCGTTCGGTATAGACCAGCAGCGGCAGACGGTGGTCGTATTCCAGATCCAGAAAGCCATTGAGGATGGCCCAATCGATCTTGGCGGTGATCGCTTCGATGGAACAATGCCGGTAGAACCCGTAGGCCGGATTCTGATCCAGCCCGAGCTCAAGCAGTTTTTTCTCGCGGGATCCTTTGAGCACCTTGGCGAGCATCGTCCGGCCGGCGCGCAGAATCATACCGTCGGCGCCCCGCAGGATCGTCCGGATCTCTTCGAACGGCAAATCCGTGATATTCTTGGGATCAAGGGTATAATGGACCCGATTGACTCGTTTACCCATGCCTCTCCGTCCTTTGAGTGGAGTAACCGCCGGCGCGGCTCTATTAAAAAAATTCGCTGTCATTCGCATTACTCCTTCCTGAAAGTGTCAGGAAGCGCCGTCCGGCGCCGGAAAATAAAAATCCTGCATAAAGTGGCTTTTTTTAAAAATGCAGCCCCCGTACGGCCCTGGCCCCGCTTTTCTTAAAATTTTTTGAAGAAATTCCCTTCCTCCCTTCCCCGAAGTTCTCCAGCAGATTCCTGCGGCGTTCGCCCGGGTTCTTCCCCGCCCCGGAGTCCGGCTTTCAAAAAATTTTCGGGGCCGGAAGGAATACCGGCCGCTTCAGCCGAATATTATAAAATACTTTTAAAAAGTTTTTTAAAAAGTTGTGAGGATAGCCTGTGCGTAAAGCCATCAATCAGGAACGGATGCGTTCCATCAATAAACGGCAGGTCTTCAGCTGCGTCAAAAACCACGGCCCGGTCTCCAAGAAGGAGATCGCCGAACTCCTGGGGACCAGCCTGACGACGGTCTCAACCTTCATCAACGAGTTGATCGAGGAGCACAAGCTAACTCCCTCGGGCACCTCCAAATCGACCGGCGGCCGCAAGTCGGAGATCTTTACCCTCAACCCGGACGCCCTCTATTGTCTGGGGATCGACCTGCAGGTGGACCGGCTGGTCAGCGTGGTCCTGAACTTCAACGGCGAGCCGGTCGCCGGGGACAGCGTCCCCTTCCAGGCGCCCGACGAATGGGAGGTGGCCGCGGCCATCCGCGCCACCATCCGGGACGCCGTCGCCCAGGCGGGGATCGATCCCGCCAAACTGGCCCATATCGGCATCGGGATCCCCGGGATCGTCGACCCCGACTCCTGCATCGTCGAGTTCGCCCCCAACCTGGAGTGGCGCAATGTCAACCTGCGGCAGCTCTTGGCCCTGGACCAGCCGCTGTTGATCGAGAACGAGGCCAACGCCGCCGCGCTCGGCGAGAAGGTCTACGGCGCGGGCCGGCTCTCCGCTAATCTCTGCTTCATCTCGGTGGGGATCGGCATCGGGGCCGGACTGATCCTGAATAACGGGCTCTACCGGGGCGCCAGCCATCATGCGGGCGAATTCGGCCATATGACCCTGGACCCCGACGGGCCGGCCTGCCGCTGCGGCAATCACGGCTGCTGGGAGGTTTTCGCCTCCAACGAGGCCGCCCTGAAGCAGTATTGGCACCGTACCGGCCGCAAGCTCGCCTCTTACGACCATCTGCTGGCCCTGGCCGCAGCGGCCGACCCCGACGCCGGGGCGGTGCTAGAGGAGATCGCCACCTATCTGGGGATCGGCATCGCCGGCATCGTCAACGGCATCAATCCGGAGCTGGTGGTGGTCGGCGGCAAGATCGCCACCTGCGGCGAAATGCTGCGCAACCGGCTATTGAAGGAAATCAAGGAGCGCACCCTGGAACGGACCTTCCGTGGGCTGACGGTGGAGTTTTCGAGCCTGGGCGACCGGGCCACCGCCCTGGGCGTGGCGGAGATGGCGCTGGATCGGATGGTGTAGAGAAAGTCCGGCGGTCATGGATGCCGCCGGATAAAGGAGGGGTCGGGGGAACCTGGGTTCCACCGGCGACTTTTGCCCCGCTTTTGGTCGGCGGGAAGCGGCCCCTTCGCACAGGATATTCCCGCCAAACTAAATGTTTTTATTCTCAATATAAAAGGAGTGATTTCATGGCTTATTTACTCGGTTATGACATCGGCAGTTCCTCGATCAAGGCCACGCTGCTCGATGCGGCCACCGGAGCGGTGGTCGCCTCGGCTACCTCGCCCCAAAACACCGAACTGGCCATCGCCGCGCCCCAACCGGGCTGGGCCGAACAAGATCCGGCCACCTGGTGGGAGCATGTCAAGCTGGCGACCGCGGCCATCAAGGCGAAAAGCGGCGTCGACCTGCTGGAGGTGGCGGCCATCGGCCTCTCTTACCAGATGCACGGGCTGGTGGTCGTCGACCGGCAGCAGCGAGTGCTCCGGCCGGCCATCATCTGGTGTGACAGCCGGGCCGTGGGCATCGGCGACAAAGCCTTCGCCGCGATCGGACCGGAGACCTGTCTCCAGCACCTCTTGAACTCGCCGGGGAACTTCACAGCCTCCAAGCTGCGCTGGATCCGCGAGAACGAGCCGGAGATTTTCAGCCGGGTCGACAAGGCGATGCTGCCCGGCGAGTATGTCGCCATGCGCATGACCGGCCTGATCCGGACCACCCCCTCCGGCCTCTCCGAAGGCATCTGGTGGGACTTCCTGGAGCAAGCCCCGGCCCGGCTGGTGCTGGACCATTACCGACTGGATCCGGAACTGTTGCCGGAGGTCGTGCCGCTCTTCTCGAACCAGGGCGAGTTGACCGCCGCGGCAGCCGCCGAGCTGGGCCTGAAGCCCGGCGCCGTGGTCGCCTACCGGGCGGGCGATCAGCCGAACAACGCCTTCTCGTTGAATGTCCTGAACCCGGGCGAGGTGGCGGCCACCGCCGGCACCAGCGGCGTGGTCTACGGCGTCGGCGATCAGCCCAACTATGATCCGCAATCGCGGGTGAATACCTTCGTCCACGTCAATCACAGCGCGGCGGCGGCCCGTTACGGCATCCTGCTCTGCCTGAACGGCACCGCCATTCTCAACCGCTGGCTCCGGGATCTGCTCGATCCGGCGGCCATCTCCTACAAGCAAATGGACCAGCTGGCGGCCGGAGCGCCGGTCGGCTCGGCCGGAATGTCGATCCTGCCCTACGGCAACGGCGCCGAACGGACCCTGCAGAACCGGGAGATCGGCGCGGCCATCCACGGCCTGAACTTCAACATCCACGACCGCCGCCATGTCTTGCGCGCCGCCCAGGAAGGGATCGTCTTCGCCCTCAATTACGGCCTGGAGATCATGGGCCGGATGGGCGTCGGGGTCAAGGCGGTCAAGGCCGGCCACGCCAACATGTTCCTCAGTCCGCTCTTCGGCGAGGCTTTCGCGTCGGTCACCGGAGCCCAGGTGAAGCTGTACAACACCGACGGTTCCCAGGGCGCGGCCCGGGGCGCCGGGGTCGGCGCGGGCCTCTACCGCAATTTTGACGAAGCCTTCGCCGGCTTGCAGTCGATCAAGGTCATCGAACCCGATCCGGCGCTGCAACCGGCCTATCAGGAAGCGTACCAACGCTGGCGGGCCATCCTCGACCAGCAGCTCCATAAAAACCAATAAGGGAGGAATTTCGCAATGGCTATTCCCAAGTCTTACCACAGCGTCTGTCGCTGGACCTTCAACCCCGGCAAGGGCGGCTTCGTCCCGTCCGACATGCGGCCCGGCTGGAGCGCCGACCGCCTGGATTCGGTGGCGGTCATCGGCCTGATCAAAAAGAAGATCGCCCCCCGCATGCCTGAGCACATCGAGCTCGGTTATGAAGTCCACTACGACACCGAGATCAACGACCAAAACGCCGCGGCCATGGCCGACGCCCTGCTCGACGCGGGCATGCACCTGGCGATGATCACCCCCGGCGGCCATTCCCATTTCGCCTACGGCGGGATCGCCTCGCTCGATCCCAACGAACGCAAAGCGGCCGAGGATCTGGGCACCCGAACCGTCGAACTGGCCTACGGCACCATGAAGAAAGCCTGGCATCCCGATCCGGCGCTGGCGCCGTCCCTGATCCTCTGGAACGGCTCCTACGGTTATGACCTGGCCTCGGTGGGCATCCGCCGCATGTACCAGAACCTCAAGGAGAGCGTGGCCGGTCTCTGCCGCCGCGAGGCCGAGCTGGGCGGGAAACTGCACATCGGCTTCGAGCCCAAACCGAACGAAGGCCATCCGGCGATGCTGATCCCCACCGTCGCCTCGGCGCTGCTCTTCTGGCGGAAGCTGGAGGAGGAATTCGGCGTCTCCCGCAAGCAGAAAGGCGTCAACAAAGAGTTCGGCCACTCCGAGATGATCGGCCTCGACCACGTCTATGACTCCGTCGAGGAGCTGGACAACAACGCCATGGTCCACATGCACCTCAACAGCCAGGGCTATAACGACGGAATCATCCTCGGCGGCCCCGGCAAATACGATATCGACCACGGCACCCGGATCAACGGCATGAACATCGCCATCGCCGGCCTGATCCAGGAGGCGGGCTTCAACCGTTGGAAAGGCCATGACATGCAGGTCCGGGCCTACGACGACGAAGAACAGGGCATCGACCGGGTGGTCCGCTCCATCCTCTACTGGGACGCCTGCGAACAAGCCGCCCGCCGGCTCGACACCCCGCAGCTCCTGAAGCATCTGGAGCAACGCGAGACCGCCAAGGCCGAAGACATGATGCGCGCCGCCCTGGTGGACGCCTGCGGAATCTTCGAGGAGCTTTACAAAGGTTAATCATCACGAATGAAAAAAGCGTCCTCGATAAGAGGGCGCTTTTTCCATATGCAAATTCGTTCCCCACTGTTAAGGGCTCTTTTCTTTCCAGAATCCCTCAAAGAAAGTTTTACATTTAGAAAAAGGATTTTTTAAAACCGTGTAAAATTTAACTGCAGATAACAATTTTTGCATCTCCTGAAAAAAGAAGGTTGCAAAAGCGAATGCGAACCACCCTGATCGTCGCCTTAATCTCCCTGATCATGATTGCCGTCGCGCTCACGCTGGTCACCCAGACCGTGGGCTACTTCGGCGACGAGGCGGAGGCCCTGAATTCGCAGAAATATCAGAATTACCGCTACCATTTCGTGATGATCGCCCACGTTACCGAGGAAAGCTACTGGCGGCAGGTGCTGGCCGGTTCGGCCGAACTCTGCCGCAGCCAGAAGATTGCCCTGGAAAACTACGGGCCGCGGTTTATGAACCCCAAGGAATTGGAGAGGTTCCTGGAGATGGCGGTCCTCTCCAGCGTTGACGGGATCCTCGTCGCCGCGCCCAACGATCCGACCCTAAAATCCCTGGTCGAAGAGGCCATGGCCAAAGACATCCCGGTGGTGGCCCTCTCCAACCATTTGGAGACGTCCGGGCGCATCTCGTTTGTCGGCACCTCCACCTATGATCTGGGTTACAAAACCGGCCAGGCGCTCGGCCAGGCGGCGACGGGCCCAATCCGGGCGGCGTTATTGGTCAACTCCAACTTCTCGGAGAACGGCTCCCGGAACTACCTGCGGGGTTTTGAAGCGGCCATCCGCAACCGGCCCGAGCTCTCCATCAGCCTGGTGGTCAACTCCAAAGGCGAAAGCATCAGCGCCGAGGATCAAACCCAATCGATTCTGAAGAACCACCCCGAGATTCAGGCGATCATCTGTTCCGACCCCAATGACACCCTGGGCGTGGCCAAACTGGTGGTCGACCTGAACCAGGTCTCACGCATCACCATCATCGGTTATGGCCTGACCTCCGAGATCGCCAACTACATCCGGCGCGGCGTCATCGCCGGAGTCCTGGCCGACGATCCGGGCGCCCTGGGGGTTCAGGGACTGTCGGCTCTGATCCGTTTGAAAGAGGGCCAGTCGACCCAGGAGGTTTACAACATGCCCTTATATCTCATCAACGCCAAAAATGTCGACTCATTCTACCGCCAGTTCAATCTGGCCGAGTCCAGGTGAGCCATGGCCACCAAGCAGCCGGCCTTTCAGACCATCCGCAGCAAGCTGTTGATCGCCTTTCTGTTGATGTTGGCCACCTTCGCCCTGGTCAGCTTCATCTCGTATTATAGCGAGCGTTTTCTCTTAAACCGGGTGAACGTGCTGCTCACCCATAACCTCAAACTGAAAGAGTTCCGGGCCGATGTCGACAACGTCGTCATTTGCCTGGAGAAGTATCTGATTTCGCGCAACTTTAACAACCTGCGCGATTATTACCGGTACAGCCAGGCGGTGGACGGCGAATACGCCAACCTGGGCGTGATCAAACCCACGCTCGACAACTTCCTGCTCCTGGAGAATATCCGCAACATGACCCGCTCCTTTCTGGAACAGGGCGAAGCGGCGGTCCAGGCCAAGCGGGCCCGCGACAGCTCCGGTTATCATCATGCCTTTCTGGAAGTCTCCCGCTACCGGACCAATATCAACTGGGCGATCGACCGGCTGATCACCCAGCAATTGGAGGAGAACAGCCGCCAGTACCTGCTCATCTCCAAGCGGCTCACCGACATTCAGCGCCTGGGGCAGGTGTTGATCGCCGGCGCGCTGCTTTTCAGCGTGATCATGACCATCTGGATCAGCTACCGGTTGACCAAACCGCTGCGCAAATTGGTCGAAGCGGCCCGCACCATTACCCGGGGGAAGTTTACCCTGCCGCCGCTGGACGTCTCCTCCAACGACGAAGTGGCGGTGGTAGCCGGAACCTTCAACGACATGGCCTCCAGCCTCGACCGGCTGATCCGCGAGATGAAGAACCAGTCCGAGCTGGAAAAACGCCTGCAGGAACAGGAGCTGCAGAACCTGTCGATGAAGAATACCGTGCGCGAGGCGGAGCTGCACGCCTTGCAATCCCAGATCAATCCGCATTTTCTCTTTAACATGCTCAATGCCGGGGTCCAGCTGGCGGTGCTCGAGAACGCCGAGCAGACCGCCGATTACGTCGACAAAGTCTCGAGCCTGCTCCGCTACAATCTGCGCCGGCTCGACGTGCCGGTCTCCATCGCCGAGGAGGCCAACCATTTGCGCACGTATTTCTTTATCCTGCGGACCCGTTACGGCGATGACCGCTTCCAGTTCGAAGTGTCCATCCCCGAGGCGGTGGCCGACGTCCAGATCCCGCTGCTGACCCTGCAGCCCATCGTCGAGAATGCCTTGATTCACGGCATCGAGGAGCTGGAGTCGGGCGGCCGGATCACGGTGCGGGCCTGGATGGAGCAGGAGCAGGCCGTGATCGAAGTCGCCGATAACGGCCGGGGGATCGACGAGAGCACCCTGGAGCTGCTCCAGCAGAACAAGTCCCGCCCGCCGGGGCATACCACCGGGCTGGGCTTGCAAAACGTCAAGGAGCGGTTGCGGATCTTTTTCGGGGCAGACGATCTGATGCGGATCGAGAGCGTCTCCGGTCGGGGCACGACCGTGACCTTACGATTGCCGGCGCGGTCCGGCGGGGAGAGTGAAGTCGCATGATGCGGGTGCTGGTTGCCGACGACGAACAGATTATGCTGGACGCCCTCGCCAAAGTCCTGACGCCGAAGGAAGGCGTCGAGCTGGCGACCGCCCGGTCCGGCCGGGAAGCGATCGAGATCGCCGAGAGTTTCCGGCCCGATCTGGTGATGATGGACATCAAGATGCCGGGGATCAACGGCTTGGAAGCCCTGGCCGAGATCCGGCGCTTCAACCCCCATACGGTGCTGGTGATCCTGTCGGCCTACGACAATTTCAACTATGCCCAGGAAGCCATCCGTCTCGCGGTCTTCGATTATCTGCTGAAGCCGATCAACAAGACCCGGATGATGGAGATGATCCACAAGGTCCAGGCCCATCTGGACGGCTTGCGTGCCGCCCGCCAGGAGGAACTCGCCCTCCGGGAACGGTACAAGAAATTATTGCCGCTGATCGAGAACGAGTTCCTCCATGCGCTGCAGAACGGGATCGACCGGCCGGCCCTGGCCGAGTACCAGGAATTGCTGGGGATCGACTTTCAGTACGGCTTCTTTCTGGCGGTGCTTTACTCGGACGACAGTTACCCGGCCACCGGGGAGATGGAGGAGAAATACCTGGTCCGCGAGAAGCTGGAGGAACTGGCCGAAGGGATCCGCCACCTCTTTCCCTGCCTGGTCGGGCCGGTCAAGACCAACCCGATCACCGTCTTTGTGCCGCTTTCCCGGCTCGAAGGGGACGGGGCGGCCACCGGAACCCTATACGCCAACAAGATTTTGGAATACTTCCGCAACGAGCGCGGCATCACCCGGACCCGCATCGGCGTGGGCGGCATTCACGAGTCCCCGGCCAGCCTCGGCCGGTCCTACCAGGAAGCGATGCTGGCCTTGAACTTCCCCTCCGACAACCCGATCTGCTGCTATGAGACGTTCCGGCGCTATGACGCGGCGGATTGGGAGAGCGAGCTCCGCCAGCAGCTGCAGGAGATCGCCGAGGCGGTGCGTTTCGGTCACCTCTACCGCACCGAGATTCTGCTGAACCGGCTGGCCGCCCGCTACGGCGGTGTGACCGTTCCCGAGCGCCATATCCTCCTGGGCGAGCTGCTCGAATTATTGCTGTCCACCTTCAGGCTGGTCCGGGAGAACGCCAAGATCGCCATGGCCTATCCCTCTCCCGATCAGCTGTTGACCTGGTTCGCCACGGATCAGACCACCGCGGCGATCATCCAGAATATCGCGGGCCAGATCCTGGCCCTGACCCACAAGATCAAGGACGGCCGGGAAAGCCAGGTCAAGGCGGTCATTCTGCAGGCCAAGGAACAGATTGACCGGATGTACCAGGAGGATCTGAGCCTCGACGATCTGGCCCAGGCGGTGTCGGTCAGCCCCTTCTATCTGAGCCGGCTCTTCCGGGAAGAACTGGGCGTCAGTTTCACCGAATACATCACCAAGCTCCGGCTGGAGAAAGCCCTTACTTTGCTGGCGGAGGGATTCCCGGTCAAGGAATGCTGCTTTGCGGTAGGCTACAACGATCCCAACTATTTCTCGCGGCTGTTCCGGAAGTACTACCACCTCTCGCCCACCGAATACCGGGACGAAGCCTTACAGCGAAAGGAGCGGCTGAGCCAGAATGAGTAAAAGACGATCCTACGGTTTGTTAGCCCTCGCCTTACTGGGTCTGACCCTGTTGAGCGGCTGCTCCTGGTGGCAGGCGTTCAGCGGCGCGCGGCCCATCGGCTATCAGCCGATCCGGATCGGCCTGGCTATGGCCACGCTGCAGGAGGAACGCTGGTGGCGGGACCGCGAATATCTGGCGGAACGCGCCCGCCAGCTCGGCGCGGAGTTGATCGTCCAGAACGCCAACAACGAGCAGCAGGAGCAGTACCAGCAGGTCGAATACCTGCTCAGCCGGGGCATCGACGTACTGGTGATCGTGCCCCACGATCTGAACCAGGCGGCGGCAGCCGTCCAGCTGGCCAAGAAAGCCGGGATCAAGGTCATCTCCTATGACCGCCTGATCCGCAACGCCAATCTCGATCTCTATATCTCTTTCGATAACATCAAGGTCGGGGAGCTGATGGCCGAGTACCTGGTCAACCGCACTCCCAACGGCAATTACGTGATCATCAACGGCGCGCCCACCGATAATAACTGCTATATGTTCAACCAGGGCTATAAAAACGTCCTGACCAACTTCATCAAAGACGGCCGGATCCGGATCACCTTCGAAGCCTGGGCCGACGATTGGAAGCCCGAGATCGCTTATCAATACATCCAGACCCTGCTCAGCCAGAAAAAGCCGTTCAACGCGGTCATCGCGGCCAACGACAGCCTGGCCAGCGCGGTCATTGAAGCGCTCTCCGAATGGCGGCTGGCCGGCAAGATCCTGGTGGTCGGCCACGACGCCGATCTCTCCGGCTGCCAGCGGATCGTCGAAGGCACCCAGTTGATGACGGTCTACAAGCCCATCCGCAAGCTGGCCTACAGAGCCGCCGATCTGGCCGTGGCGATGGCCGGCGGCAAGAACTACAAGACCAACCACGCCCCCATCTTCAACGGCAAACATTTCGTGCCTTCGGAGATCATCACGCCCATCCCCATCGATAAGGAAAACATGGACATCATCGTGAGGGACGGTTTCCACCGCAAGTCGGAGATCTATATGAACGTGCCCTCCCACCGCTAGCATAAAGCCGCGTCAATTATGAACAATGATCTTCCCGGGTTCTGAAAGATCGATCGGGAGTTGCAAACGATCGATCTTGAACGACCGAAGGTCGATCTTGAATCACTAAAGATTGATCTTGAGTTACAAAAGATCGATCTTGAATGACCGAAGATCAACCTTGAATCACCAAAGATCGATCTCAAGTTACAAAAGATCGGTCTTAAATGACCGAAGATCGACCTTGAATCACCAAAGATCGATCTCGAGTTACAAAAGATCGATCTTGAATGACTGAAGATTGATCCGGAGTTCCAAACGATCGGGCTGGGCGATCGAAATCGCTCCTGTAGGAATGATTGGGAGAGCCCCGGTAGAACTTATTTATCCTATATAGCAGCGAATTATTAATCTATAGCATTCAGCGCACCACAAAAGAATCCTATTCGTTTACAATGTAACGATTCGGTTTCTTTTTTACAACATATTAATGATAATCCTCCGCAACCGATTCTAGATACAACTCCAACCCGGCATGCTACGATGATGAATAGCAAACCGGAAACCGGATCGCCGGCCCGGAATCTCAACATCCCAAAGGAGGAGTTACGTTGAAGAAATTGGTTTGGATGGGTTTATTGCTGGTGATGGTCGCCAGTACCGTCTGCATGGCAGCACCCAAGCTGCGGATCGGTCTGTCCATGGATACGCTGAAGGAAGAGCGTTGGCAGAAAGACCGTGACATCTTCATCGCCGAAGCCAAAAAACGCGGCGCCGAAGTATTGGTCCAATCCGCCAACAGCGATGACGCCCTGCAAGTATCGCAAGCCGAGAACCTGCTTTCCCAAGGCGTTGACGTCCTGGTCGTCATCCCGCACAACGCCGAGGCCTGCGCCACCATCGTGGAATCAGCCAAGAAGTCCAAGGTTCCGGTCATCGCTTATGACCGCCTGATCAAAAACTGCAATCTCGACCTGTACATCTCCTTCGACAACGAGCAGGTCGGCTACTTGCAAGCCAGCTACATCACAAAATTGAAACCCACCGGCACCTACGTTTATATCGGCGGCGCCCCGACCGACAACAACGCGTACATGTTCAAAGCCGGCGCGATGAAGGTTCTCGATCCGCTGGTCAAAGCGGGCAAGATTAAGATCGCCTACGACCAGTTCACCAACGACTGGAAACCGGAAGTCGCCCAGAGCAACATGGAGAACGCCCTGACCAAACTGAATAACAAAGTCGACGCGGTCGTGGCCGCCAATGACGGCACCGCCGGCGGCGTCATCCAGGCCCTCACCGACCAGAAGCTGGCCGGCAAGGTTCCGGTATCCGGTCAAGACGCCGACCTGGCCGCCTGCCAACGGATCGTGGAAGGCACCCAAGCAATGACCGTTTACAAACCGATCAAGAAGATCGCCGTCGCTTCCGCCCAAGCCGCCGTCCTGCTGGCCCAAGGCAAGAAAGTCAAAACCAACAAGACCGTCGACAACGGCAAAATCAAAGTGCCGTTCCTGGCCCTTACCCCGGTTCAGGTCGACAAGTCCAACATGTTCAGCGCGGTTATCAAAGATGGTTTCCACAAACTGGAAGACGTCTACCGCAATGTTCCGAAGAACGAGTGGCCGAAATAAGCAAGTCGTGATTTTCAAGAAGAGGGAGTATTCCTCCCTCTTCTTCCCTATCCTTGCAAGAGCGCTGCAACAATCAGCGTACCATCGGTAGGATTGGGAAGCTCCGCCGGGACCCGGCGGATACGTTATATTCTCGATATTTTAGAGTCCCGCGGTTGCGGCGGCCTTAAACCCCGACCCGAAGGGATACAGAGAGGAGGAACCCTGGTGGAGCAGTACATTTTGGAAATGCGGCAGATCACCAAAGAATTTCCAGGGGTGCGCGCCCTCAAAAATGTCAGTTTCCAAGTGAAACCCGGCGAGATCCACGCCCTCTGCGGTGAAAACGGCGCCGGGAAATCGACCCTGATGAAAGTGTTGAGCGGGGTCCACCCGTACGGCAGTTATAGCGGTGAGATCCTCATCGACGGCGTTCCGCAAAGTTTTCATAATATTCGGGCGTCGGAAGACGCCGGCATCGCCATTATCAACCAAGAACTCTCCGTCATCAAGCAATTGAACATCGGCGAGAATATCTTTCTCGGCAATGAACCGAACCATCACGGCATCATCGACTGGCCCAAACTTTACTTTGAAACTTCCAAGTGGTTGGAGGAAGTGGGTCTCAAGCTCCGTCCCGACACCAAGGTGGTCAACCTGGGCGTCGGCCAGCAACAATTGGTGGAGATCGCCAAAGCCCTCTCCAAACAGGCCCGCATCTTAATTCTGGACGAACCGACCGCCGCCTTGACCGAAAACGAAGTCGAGACCTTGATGGGAATCTTGCGTCGGCTCCGCGCCAGCGGCGTGTCCTGTATTTATATATCGCACAAGCTCGCCGAGGTTTTCGCCATCGCCGACACCATCACCATCCTGCGCGACGGCGAAACCATCGCCACCAAACCGGTGGGCGATACCTCGGAGAATGAAGTCATCTCGATGATGGTGGGCCGGGAACTCTCGGATCGTTTTCCCCGGGTCGATCATCATTTCGGCGAAGTGGTGATGGAGGTCGAGAATTTCCAGGTCTACGATCCCGACAACCCCGCCCGGCAAATTATTTTTGACGCCAGCTTCGCGGTGCGGCAGGGCGAGATCCTGGGCATCGCCGGCCTGATGGGCGCCGGCCGGACCGAACTGGTCTCGAGCATCTTCGGCGGCTTTTCCGGCCACCACACCGGCACGGTGCGCATCGCCGGAAAAGCGGTCACCATCGGTTCGCCGGTGGACGCCATCCGCCAAGGTATCGCGCTGGTGACCGAAGACCGCAAACGTTACGGCCTGGTGCTGGGCCAGGATGTCAAGAAGAATCTGACCCTGGCCTGCCTGGATGATCTCTGCAAGTATCAGGTGATCAACTTCAACGAGGAGATCAAACAGAGCGAGGAGCAAATGGCGGCGCTGCGGATCAAGGCCCCGTCCCTGGCCTCCAATGTCAACAACTTGAGCGGCGGCAACCAGCAGAAAGTCGTCGTCGGCAAGTGGCTATTGACCAAGCCGCAGATCCTGATCCTCGACGAACCGACCCGCGGCATCGATGTCGGCGCCAAGTTCGAGATCTACAATATCATGAATCAGCTCAAGATGAGCGGGGTCGCCATCATCATGGTCTCTTCGGAGCTTCCGGAGATCCTCGGCATGAGCGACCGGATCTTAGTCATGCACGAAGGCCGCATCAGCGGCGAATTCTTGTATAACGAGGCCGACCAGGAAACGATCATGTTGGCCGCTACAGGAGGGAATTAAATGAGTACCCAATCTACAACCGCGCCCGTTCCGGAACAGAGCTTCTGGAAACGGCTATCGCTCCGGTTCGACGCCCGCTCGTACACAATGATCCTGGCCTTGGTGGTGATCTGGCTGATCTTTACCGTCCTGACCGAGGGCAGGTTCTTGATCCCCCGCAACTTGTCGAACCTTTCCCGGCAAATGTCCATCACCGCGGTGCTGGCCATCGGCATGGTGATGGTGATCGTTGCCACCCACATCGATCTGTCGGTCGGCTCGGTACTCGGTCTCACCGGCGGCATCGCCGCGGTGCTGCAGGTCTGGTATCACTGGGAGACGCCCTGGGTCATCCTGGCCGCCGTCGCTTTGGGAGCGCTCATCGGAGCCTGGCATGGTTTCTGGGTCGCCTATCAGAAGGTGCCGGCCTTCATCGTCACCCTGGCCGGCTATATGGCCTACCGCGGCATCCTGCTCGGCGTGCTCAAAGGATTGACGGTGGCGCCGATGTTCCCCAGCTTTAAGATTATTTCCAGCGGCTACCTGGATCTGCTCCCCGGCGTGATTCTGGTGACCGTCTCCATCCTGGCGCTGGTCATCGGGAGATTCCGCTCGCGGGCCGCCAAGCTCCGCTACGGATTCCAGGTCAGGCCGCTCGTCTTGGAGATTTTGCAAGTGCTCTTTTACTGCGCCTTAATTATTTTGGCCACCTATACCCTCTATCAATATGAGGGAATCCCGTACCCGGTCATCCTGGTGTTAATCCTGACCCTGATCTTTGCCTTCATCACCAATAACACCAAATTTGGCCGCCAGGTCTACGCCATGGGCGGCAACGTCGAGGCGGCCCGGCTCTCCGGGATCAATGTCCGCCGCCGGACCATGGTGGTTTTCATCCTGGCCAGCGTCCTGGCTTCGATCGCCGGCGTATTGACCACTGCCCGCCTGAATGCCGCCACCATCACCGCCGGAACCGGCGCGGAGATGGACGCCATCGCTTCCTGCGTCATCGGCGGCACCAGCCTGATGGGCGGGGTCGGCAATATTCCGGGCGCGATCATCGGCGCCCTGGTCATGGCCAGCCTCGACAACGGGATGTCCATGATGAACACCGAGGCCTTCTGGCAGTTCATCATCAAGGGCTTCATCCTGCTGCTGGCGGTCTGGGTGGATATCAAGACCAAAAAATAGTTTATCCGGCCGATCGTTGTCCCAACTCTTCGCCCTCAATCTCCTTGCCTCCTATTTCTTCTCATCCGGCCCGCTTCATTCCGGGCCGGATCTTTTTATATATAGGCCATCTAACAAACGAAATTGAGTTCAAAAGAGGCAAAAAATCAGACAGGAAAGCCGGCAAAAGAAGGAATCACAAGCAATTCACGAAGTTTGAGAGCGGTGAGAA